>NZ_NOLI01000023.1:0-73754 GCF_002245975.1 Nostoc sp. 'Peltigera membranacea cyanobiont' 213
GGGAGAGGAAGGGAAAGAGATAATTTTTATTTTTATTCTCCCCCTTGCTCCCTGCCCCCTGCTCCTCTGCTTTTTCCTCTGCCCCGACGCGATCGCACAATGCTACAGTGCGGAATGACTCAACTGATGAGGCAACTATTTTACCGTCGGTATCTGGGGCGAATTGATAGACTATCACGCGATCGCACTTCAGAAGTTGCTGTACTTCTGCTACAGCTGTATTCAAAATTTGCTCTAGATTAAGAGACTGGCGAATTCTGAGAGCAGTTGTCGCAATTAAGCGCTGTCGTTCCTGAGTTTTATTAAGTTGGGCTTGCAAGCACGATTGCTTAATGGCGTTGCGGACTGCTAATTGCAGTACATCTTGTGTCACATTGTGCTTAACCAAATAATCCAGCGCCCCCCGTTTCATGACTTGCACAGCCACTTCTTCATCACCCCGCCCCGTCAGCATAATTACAGGGACAGAAGTCTTAAATATCTCCTGCTGCATCCGATCGAAGAGTTCTAACCCACTCATATCAGGGAGGCAAAAATCTAGAAGAATGACATCGTAACGGATTTTTTGGCACAAAGCAAGTCCTTCTTCTGCACAATCTGCCTCAAAAATCTGGTAAGACTGGTGCGGATCTTTCAACAGATATCGGCGATAGATTTTCCGATCTGCTGCACAATCATCAATGATGAGTAGCGTCGATGTGTCCAACATATACAAGTATGAGGATTGGGAATGTAAATCCCTTTTATCCAGATTGTGTTTTTATTGCATAATTCTAAAAATAATATAAAATTAGTATAAATATAATCTAAATTCTTTAGTAATCCTAAAGAAATACCAAATAGTCAAAAATAGAAAAATGAGCAAAAGAATCTAGCAGAGACAAACAGACACAGTGACTCAAAGAGAGAAATGTCTCTGTGCCCTCTGAGCCGTCTCCTTTATTATCCTTTTTCTCTACTGCCTCATCAACTAGACAATAAAATAAACAAATTAATCCAACACTGGTGTCATATTGGCTTCAAGCCAGTAGTCCACAAATGCCTGAATCGTCTTTTTGAGTTCCAGAGCATCCATCGGCTTTACCATATATCCATTTGCGCCCTTTTGGTAGCACAATTCAATATCCTTGGGGTTAGATGATGTGGTAAAAACAACGATGGGGATTTCCTTGAAACTCTTGTCTTGCTTGAGCCGATCCAAGATGTCACGGCCATCAATACCTGGCAAATTCAGATCGAGCAAGATCACAGAGGGTCGTAATCCTACTTTAGAGTTGGGTAAACTTTCGCCTTTGCTATAGGCATTGCCCCCCAGTTGATAGAGAAACTCTAAAACCTCATCCCCATTCGTACAACGATGTATGGGGTTCTGGACTGACATTCGCCGCATTAGACGTTGTAGCATCCGAAAATCTTCATTGCTATCCTCAACAACAAGCAGAGGCTCATCAAGTTTTTTTGTCATTCGTGGTCTTAAAAGAACTTAACAAAAATATATATTTGGTTCTTATCTTAAACTATTCCAGCCTGAAATAGAAAATTGAGCCAACACCTACGGTAGATTCAACCCAAATTTGACCGTTATGAAGTTCAACAATCTTCTTAACAATAGCTAATCCTGCACCTGCTCCTCCACCGTATTTTTCCTGGGAATGCAACCGCTTGAATAATCTAAAGATGGTTTCTAGGTGATGTTGTGGAATGCCAATACCGTTATCTCGGATATAAAAGATTGGGGAAGGTGGGGCCCCCTCTGGGGATAAGGGGTAATGGGGATTGAGGATTGGGGATTGGGTATTCTCCTTGTCCCCTTGTCCCCTATTCCCCTTGTTCCCTAGTTCCCAGTCCCTAGTCCCCAGTCCCTCATCTAAGTAGCCAATCTCAACCCATTGCTCTGCTTTATCGTTGTATTTGAACGCATTGCCAACCAGGTTACTAAAAACCTCATTGACGAGAACTCGATCGCACTGAACTGTTGGTAAAGGCCGAGGAATGCGAATATCTACAAGCCCAGATTCTTGGCGACTAGCACGAAAGATTTCAATTACTTGGTTGAGCAATTCGTTGAGATCGGTTGCTTGCTCTCGAAGATGTGCTTGTCCTAACTGCGAGAGTCGCAGCAAAGCATTAATCAGAGTTTCCATGCGTACAGATAAGGAGACTACTGTTTGCAAGCACTCAATTCCATCATCATCTAAGACTTGGGCATAGTCTTCTAGCAGCACCGTTGAGAAGTTATAAATGCCCCGCAAAGGTTCTTTGAGATCGTGGGAAGCAGCGTATGCAAAGGATGCTAGCTCTTGATTACTGCGCTCTAACTCCAGGTTGATTTTAGCTAATTCATCCGCCTTCGAGAGGACAATACCAACGATCGCATTACTCAGAGCGATCGCACTTTCAACTTCGCAAGCTTTCCAAGGTAGAGAAGTTAATCTAACCGTTTCTTGCCATTGTTCAAAGGATTTTCGTGGAGACAGGGTATAGCTACCATCTACCTGGGCTTGAATAGATTCCTGTGGATTTCCTGCCCAGTGTACCGTTTGGATAACTTCAGGGCGAAACCATAGAATGTAATAGCGCCGAACTTTAGAAATTCGCAGCAGCAACAAACCACTGGCAGTATCTTTAAATACCAGCGCTTCTGGATAAAGCTTCGGGAGAGAATCGGTAGAAAACAAGTTGTCACTAACTTGAGTATCTGCCCATTCAATTAACGCCCGTACCTCATCAATATTTGGTGTTGCTCCCACAAGGTTAATTTCATTATCCAGACAAACCGCAGCTCCAGAGGCACTGACAAAATCTGGCAAGCGGATTTCCGGTTTGATTAAGGCATCGATAAAGTTGTCTGCTTGGGAAATAGACTCAAGAAACTCAGACTGTAGCGATTTGAGTTTTACCTTATAGTCCCATTCCGAATTACTAATTTTGTGCGCTAACTCTGAAGACACAATTTGTCCCAAAAATTCGCACATCTTGCGGACTTCATAAGAAATATGCTTTGGTGTTTGATGATGACAGGATATTAATCCCCAAAGCTTCTGCTCTTGAATAAGCGAAATCACCAAAAGAGCCTTCACTCCCATATTTTGATGATATTCAGCACAACACCAATCAAAACTTCTTAGCAGAGAGTAGCTTAAATCAAGAGGCTGATGTGTTGTCGGATTTTCCGTTGGAACTAACTCAACAGCTTCGGCCGTCAAATCAGGAAGAAATCGGAGAAAGCAGCGCATGTACAACTCCCTAGCCTGCGCTGGAATATCTGTAGCGGGGTAGTGGAGTCCTAGATAAGGTGATAAATCTTCCCGTTTAACTTCTCCAACAACAGAACCTGCTCCCGACTCATCAAATTGATAAACCATCACCCGATCGAAACCGATGATTTTTTGGACTTCTTCAGCCACTAGATGCAAAAATTCTACCAGGTTTGATGTCCTTTGCATTTTTGCGATCGCAACACCTACCAAAGCATAGAAGCTTAAAAAACTCACCTCAGATTTGGAGTCAGTCGGTTCTAACTCCAAAATCACAGCCTCTTCTGTCCGATGAGCGATCGCGTCAAAATCTCGTTTCTGATGCGAAGTATTTATTGATACTTTAAAGGCATTCGCGCCGCCAATTTTTTTCACCAAGCACTGCTTTACAGTTTCTACTTGTTGAGCTTCTAATAAATAGCTCAATGGTTTGCCAAGCAAGTCTTTTGGCTCTTTACCTAAATATGCTTGGGTATTGTTGCTCACTTGCAGTATCTCTAGCTGAGTACTGAGCGCAAGTAGTACACCGTGAGGTTGAATAGAGCCAGGTATGTGGATAGGTTTGCGATCGTGGTTAGTGAAAGCAGTCGCTTGGTTAGTAGTATCTTCAGGCTGGCTCATAAATCAACTTATGTAAAGCTGAATTTTACAATAGCGCAATTAAATGTGACATTTCTTTAAAGTATATGCCGATAAGTCAGGAATGCGATCGCATCTCATCTTTTTATAGTAAGTAAGCGCAAATAATTAGAAGATTGCGTAGGGTGTGTTACGGCTTCCGTAACGCACCGAAAATACAAATTATAGTATATTCAAAGTAGATACACAAAATAGCTTAAAGTAGGCGCTCAAGCTGCCAAAGTTTTATGTTTAGGTGTGTAATTCTCTAAGAAAGCATTTTGAGATAGTTATGACTACAGTTGTTGCTAAGTGGGGAAACAGCCTCGCTATTCGACTTCCGAAAGCTTTGGCTGAACAAGTTAATTTAAAAGAGGGGACAGATATAACTTTCAGCGTCTCAGGCAATAGTATTGTCATCACGCCGCAGCAGCGAAAAAAATATACCCTTGATGAATTATTAGAAGGTATGACTCCAGATAATTTCCATTCTGAAATAGATACCGGATCTGCTGTGGGGAATGAAGTTTGGTAGTTAAACCATACATTCCAGATAGAGGTGATATTGTCAAGTTAGACTGCGGAACTACAAAGCAAATTACGGCTGATTCGATCCGACGTGTATTAGCCCTGATAACATCAGGAATGTCATTTGAAGATATTGCTGAAACGCTTAATGCTGAACTAAAACCTCAAGGGCGTGAGCAGATGGGCTATCGTCCTTTTTTAGTTATGTCGCCATTAAAATATAATCGAATGGCTTCCATAGTTCTAATTTGTCCAATTACTAGTCAAAAAAAAGGTCTTAACTTTGAGGTTCCACTTCCTGACGGAATGATAACTAGTGGTGTGGTGCTAGCCGATCAGATTAAATCGCTGGACTGGAAAGCTAGGAAGATTTTGTTTGTAGAAAAAGTTGAAGACGATCTAATTGAAGAAGTGCAAGCAAAAATTGAACCTCTGATTTTATAAAGACACAAATAGATTGAACAGACGTAATTAATTACGTCTGTAAAAATCAAATAAAAATCATCACATGCAGCAATGCAACACCAATATCCAACATCCAAAATCCGAAGCTGACTATGGTGTTGGGAACTTTTTTTTTACAATTTTGCCTCCTTTTATATCCAGCAATTGTGCTAATTCGGTTGTATTCAATGATTTTACGAGACTTAAACCAAGAGACTTACTAGAAATACTTTGAGTGTAGGCGGCATTCAGGTATGGCGTGTATTGCGGCCTTCCTGCAATGTATGTTTGGAAGAAAGGTAAACTTAAAACATTCATGTAACGACGCGCTTGAGAAGCATCACCAACCATATCGGCAGGTAATGCTACTTGTTGATTTGCAGGATTGCCATTACCAATGGTGGAAAAGTGAGTGCCACCTACAAGCATAACGAGATACTTTTGTGAATTCGCAAACCAGGAGAAAGGTAAAATTTGCTCAGATAAAGCTGGTGCAACTGTATCATCACTACTGCTGACAATCATCACTGGAGTTTTGATTTGACTTAAGCCAGCTTTGCCAAAAATAGAACTAGTAATGGGATTAACTGCGATCGCAGCTTTCACTCTCTCATCCCGCAGGTTATAATCCTTGCCAGACTTGCTGATGTTCAATTCTAAAGCGCGACACTGGAGCAGTAAAGACATATTCCAGGTTTTTTGGAGTGCTGCTGGTTGACAGTCTTGTTTTAGCTGCTCAAAGTTGATTTTAGCGCCTGCTAGGGCTAAGGCTGTGTAGCCTCCCAAAGATTGACCAAATACTCCGACTTGTTGCAGATTTAAGCGACCTTTAAACCGTGAATCAGATTGATTACCTTTTTCCAATTGATTCAATATATATGTTATGTCCATTGGTCGGTCTTTGAATTCACCGGGTTCTGCTATTTCATTGGCGTGTCCCTTTAGCAGAGAACGCAATTGTTTAGTATCGCTACCAGGATGATTGGGAACGACAACGGCAAATCCATAAGAAGATAGGTGCGTGGCTAAATATTGAAAGTTGCTGCTATCTAAACCCAAGCCGTGAGAAATCACAATGACGGGTGCGGTTTTCTGGACATTGGGAATGTAAACATCAGTTAATAAAAGCCGATTGCGCGTTGAATCAAAAAACTTTAGAGTGTATTTTTGCGACTTAAACTTTCCCGGAACCTTTAAATCGGGCAATTGCGAGAAATTTGGTTGTGAAATAGTAGCAGCTTCTATTTTAGACTCTTGCGAAACTGCTGCGATCGCCCGATGAGTTTGGTTAACAAGTTTCTCCAATTCCGTCGCAATTTCCAAAGTCCCTGCGACATCAAGGTGAATGCTGCTGTTGGGATATTTACGCAACACATTCAAAAGTGTCAAGCCTCCCGATTCAGCAGCGGCTAAAATTAGCGCCGAACGCAAAGTACCAAGTTCTGCTTGAGAAGATTTGTTTATAATAACTTGCGCCAACCGATGCAGCAAAAATTCTCCTTGCGGTGTGTAGAGAAGTTGCGAAAGGACTACCGGACTAACTTTCACCCGATTAAGTAAAATCCGCCGCAATTCTGGAAGCTGTTCTAGAGGCAGATATTGCTGATAGGCTGCCAAGTCTTCGTTAATTACACCTGTTTTGGCATAGTTTTCTAAAGTATTGACTGAAATGGAAAGCTCCAATGCTGAATAAGATGCATAAATCCGCTCTGCTGCCAAGACAGAATTACTAATTCCAAGCGTTGGCAGCAGTGTTGAAAGAACCAGCAATAGGGAATTTTTTCTGAGGCTGCTGGCCCAATTACCAAACAAACTATTCATCGCTCAACTATTTCGGTGGTCTGGTTTTATCAGGTGTTGGCTTTGGTAGTTATTCGGACACCCTGCTTAGTTTACTTAAAGTTTTTAGCCTCAATTTTATCAAAACAGAATTTAGGAGTCAGTCGTTATAATTCAGGATGAATTGTGGATGACTTGCGAATGTATAAAGCTCGATCTGACTCCTAAATTCTGATTTCTAAATTCTTCTTCAAGAATTTTTATCTTGGCCATAAAGTCAAGAATCAGATACTACAGAGTCACACAGATGAGTAAAATATCCATCTAATTAAGAGGCTGACCCCGTAGTTTGCCTTCACTATCAAATCATAACAAATAAAAAATCCTCTGCCTCAGTAGTTATGTTGTAGCTTTGAATTTTGCCCGAATTAATTAGAGAAAAAACGCCGTAATAATCCTGAAAATCCTTACTATTAATCAGCTTTTACCCAGTGCGATCGCGACTGAACCTGTGACTACTAAACCCGCTCCGAATATTGCTATAAAACTGAATTGTTCTGCTGGTATCCAATTAGGTGCAATAACTGATACAACTGCAACTAAGATTAATGTCACAATGGGAGCTAAAGCTATTACTGCACTTACTCGTGATGCTTCCCAATGTTCTAACGATTCAGCAAAAGCACCGTAAGCGATTAAAGTATTCAAAGCACAAAAAGCCAACATTCCTAAATGGAAACGATCGAGTATAAAAAGTGATGTTACTCTGGCCAGAGGAGTGAATAATAAAGCACAACCCCCGTAAATTATCAGCATGATGCTGGCGGAAGATAAAGATTGTAGTAATTGCTTTTGCGCTAAAGCATAAATTGCCCATGACGTTGCTCCTAGCGCAATCAAAACACTACCTAGTATATATGTGCCATGCGCTGTAATTAAATTTGTTAGTTGTTCTCGAAAAAATAAAACATAACCGCAAATCATTACACTAACACCAATCCATTGATACAGGCGGTAACGTTCTTTAAAAATCACTAACCCTCCGAAACCTAATAAAAGGGTAGATAATTGAATCAGAACTTCAGCGTTAGCAGGTGATGTTAGTGCTAAACCTTGTGTAAATAAGAAGTAATTAATCCCTAAGAATAGTGTAGCGATCGCTAATAACTTCCAAGAAGCAGAACGCAGTTGTTCTAACTTTGGTAATTTACCGCGTATTCCTAAATACACACCAAGGAGTACAAATGATACTAAAAAGCGAAACCAAATGATGGTATACACATCAAGTACTTGCAGAGTTACCGCCAGAGCGATCGGCAAAATTCCCCACAATAATACCGTTAATAGCGATAAAGCTAACCCTAAGCGCCAGCGACCAGAACTTTGATGTAGCGACATTCAAATATCCTACCCAAAGTAGGGCTGATGATAATTTAAAACATATCCAATTTGCATAATCTAAATGTTATCAATTTTTATTGATAATTTATCTTAATAACCTTGTGAAAGCAAATTAAATATAGAATAGCTTCTCAACCCGACTCCATTTATTTTTAGTCCTAAACTATGGCATTTTTTGTTCATAGAAAATTCGTAAATTGCGTAATTCCTTTACATGAATATTAAATTTCAAACTTCCACATAAATGTATGATTTGTTTCAGTGTTCTTTTATTACAAAAACCTATGGGGTTTATACCCATGTTAAGCTTAGTAGTCTTTATTACAGGCTTATTCATTTACTTTCTAATGACCTCAAAAGGTCGATTTTTGCTCAAATCTGTGGTGACAAAAATAAAGCGCCAAGAGTGGAGATTCGGATATAGCAAGCTTAACTACCTGAGATCGAGATTTTCAAAGACTATAACAATTGCTGCTCTTATTATGGCAGCAGTGATAGCTGGAAATACTGTATCAGCCCAGGTTACGCCGCCGCCTCTAGCCTCGCTAAAAAGCGTATCGGTTCCACAGCCTGACAATCTTGGAGACTTCGTAAAAAACAAACCAGCTGCCATACAGTTAGGAAAGGCTCTTTTCTGGGATATGCAAGTAGGTAGCGACGGAAAGACCTCCTGTGCTACTTGTCACTTCCATGCTGGAGCCGACAGTAGATCCAAAAATCAGATTAATCCTGGGCTTTTGCAGATTAACGCTAATGGTACGGCGAATCCCGACACGATTTTTGATGTCGGTGGACTACCAAACTACCAGCTAAAACCAGGAGATTTTCCCTTCCACAAACTGTCAGACCCGAATGATGCGAAGACTGTTGTCTCTGACCGTAGCGATGTCAGTTCTTCTCCGGGGGTCTTCAATACTAAGTTTGTTGATGTCACACCTGGTAATGCCCAAGACCAAGTAATAAACGAACCAGATCCAGTGTTTAACGTGGGAGGCATTAATGTGCGCCGCGTCGAACCGCGTAACACAGCAACCGTGATTAATGCAGCATTCAACTTCCGCAACTTCTGGGACGGAAGGGCACAAAACATCTTTAATGGGGTGAATCCCTTTGGTTTAAGAGATCCTAACGCTGCGATCGCCAAAGCAGCAACCCCAAATCAACTAGAATTTGTCAATATCAGCCTGAATAATTCGTCTTTGGCATCCCAAGCGGTCGGCCCGCCACTCAGTTCTTTTGAGTCGTCTGCTAATGGCAGGACTTTTCAAGAAATTGGTGATAAGTTCGGGTCAATTGACAAAAGATCCCTCAGCGTTGGTAAGGGTAAAAAGCTACCCCGAAAACTTGCTAAAAAGTTATTTCCCCTGAGACCGCTAGGTAAGCAAATAGTGCATCCGCAAGACAGCGTTTTAGGTCAAGATAGTAGATGGCCCAAACTTGGACTTAAAGATAAAACCTATGAGCAGATGATTCAAGATGCCTTCAAGCCAGAGTGGTGGAAGTCTAATCGACTCATTCAAGTTGATGCTCAAGGTCAAAGGACTTTTGTCAAAAAGCCCGATCGCTCCTTGGAGACTAATGAGTATACATTGACTGAGTACAATTTCTCGCTATTCTTTGGGCTAGCAATTCAGTTATACGAGTCTACACTCATTGCTAACGATACGCCCTTCGATCGCTTTTTAGAAGGAAATACTACTGCCCTAACTCCTCAGCAGCAACGAGGTAAACAAATATTTGAGGGCAAAGGTCTGTGTATTGGTTGTCACGTTGGCTCGGAATTAACAGCTGCTTCAGTTAGCAGTGTGAAAAAAGACGGACGAATCAAACGTGCGCCGTTCCCTCCAAACGGCCCTGAAGACAATGGCTTCTTCAACATTGGTGTCAGACCTGTTACCGATGACCCAGGTTTGGGTGGTAATGACGGCTTGTTTGGTAACGGTCAAGGTAATCCGCTTTCAGAGGTACGATTGGCTCAGTTGGGGAAATTTCAAGTTCTCCTCGGCGAAAATCCTCCCATCCTCACTCCACCGTTGAGTTCTAGTGAAACTGTGTTTGCAGACGGAGCTTTCAAAGCACCTGGACTTCGCAATGTCGAACTCACTGCTCCCTACTTCCACAATGGAGGTCAGGCGACGTTAGAGCAAGTGGTTGATTTTTACAATCGCGGTGGTGACTTTGGAGTTCTTCCCCCCCTAAATCTCTCACCAGATGAAAAGCAGCAATTGGTCGCTTTTTTAAAGGGATTGACTGATGACCGAGTTCGGTATGAGAAAGCGCCTTTTGACCATCCGCAACTGTTCGTCCCCAATGGACATCCAGGTGGCCCTACATCTGTTATCAACGATGGTACTGGCCAAGCTACAGATGAGCTACTGGAAATAACTGCTGTTGGTAAAAATGGCGGTAGTGGTACTCCAAATTTCTTGAATTGATATTAGGACTAGTATTTGATTTTTGAAATACACGTAGGGTTTGTTAAGCGTAACGCACCAACAGCTTAGGATGGTGCGTTACGCTATCGCTAACACACCCTACAAGACTGCGGTCTTCACGATAAGTCCTTAAACGGACATGATATTATTCCCCATTCCCCATTATTTAAAAAAAGTCAGCCATCCAAGGTGAAGCACCTGCAAATATTTGCGTGGCTGCTAAGATAGCCGTTTCTGTACCACTCAGTTTTCCGGCTTGTTGCAAATGGTAGGGGGTGAATAAACCTGTATACAATGGTGCCAATTCCCGAATATCTAGCTGCAACTCACCCTTTCCACCTTTGGTAACTTCACCGCGTCCGTTGGCAACCGAAAGAATGAATTTACCATTATTTCCAGTTAGCAAATTATCTTGAATTTCTAAGTGCAATTGGGTCTGGATTCCTGGTGGATAACCCCGCAATTCTAGCGCCTTGACTACATCTACTACCCGCAGCATCCAGCGAAACTGACGGTATATCTTGGTAGTTTGCTCTGGTAGTAGCAATGTTAGGGAATCAATTGCAGAACT
Source organism: Nostoc sp. 'Peltigera membranacea cyanobiont' 213 (assembly GCF_002245975.1). Classification (NCBI taxonomy): domain Bacteria; kingdom Bacillati; phylum Cyanobacteriota; class Cyanophyceae; order Nostocales; family Nostocaceae; genus Nostoc; species Nostoc sp. 'Peltigera membranacea cyanobiont' 213. Next base: position 11,034 of record NZ_NOLI01000023.1, read on the forward strand.
CTTCCATCGCACGTGTTGAATTTGGGAGCGATGATTTGCTAGAAAAGACCAGAAAGTTTGGGCAGCAGCAACTGTACTCAGTACCCAATCTTTCACCCAGAGGATTTCCCCATCTTCTGTTCGCTCTTGAGTAAAGATGATGTAACCTTGGGGTCGATCTTTAGTACCAATAAAATAGGCGTAGACTGTTTCCTGTTTATCTGGTTGGATTATTCGCTCCCAGATTGCTGAATGTCGGTCTAAGTAGCCATGCGTTTGTCTCGCCTGTTGCTGATATAGCTCGTGAAAGTCTTCATGATTGATGCTCGCTACTGGTTGCAGAGGTAGAGGTTGCTCCCGCACCTGGATATTCCTGGTTGCAACTTCCCAAATACACCAGCTACCCCCCTGCTCATAACCTACTTTTCGGTACAAAGTTTGAACGGCGGGATAAAGAGCGGAGATTGCTATACCTCTATCATAAAGTTCTTTGAGGGTGTGCTGCATGAGAGCGATCGCTGCTCCTGAACCGCGATATTCTGGAGCAATGCCTACTGCGGCAATTCCTGTCATGGGTACACGTTGACCACCCCACCACTGGCCCATATCCAAAGTTGCTAATCCACCAGCTAATTCTTCCAATCCCCGAATAATGCGGAAGTTTTCTACGCCAATCAGATTGATGTAAACTTCCTCGCCACCAAGGGCGCTGATGAAACATTGCTCAAGGATATACGCCAACGGCTGGATATCCTGTGGATGGGCGAGAGTACTGTATTCAAATTGAGCCGTCATCTCTTATACCATTAGTATTACAAAACCAGAATCATACTACAAAGGATGTTTTTTGAGTGTTTCACCAACTTAATACACAACAAAAAGATTAATGCGGTTTGTATTTGCAGATATGGGATACTTAGTAAAGTTACTTAATCTTCATATTAATTTACATAACAAAGCTGTACAAATGTCACAAGCTTTGAATACCTAAAGTTTTAACTTCACTATTTACAAGGGATTTCCAAGTAAAAAAATATTCCGTCGCAGAGGGACAAGGGGGACAGGGAGACAAGGAAGACAAGGAAGACAAGGGAGACAAGGAAGACAAGGAAGAAAGAAGTCTAGTTGAGTAGACAAATTGAATAATTTATTTTTTGGAGTTCCCCAATATCCAAGCAAAAAGCCTCGATATTGACTTTCTGAGGCTCGATATTGACCTTCTGAGGCTGGCTGACATTTAATTTTCGATTATAATTCCAAATAATTATTTCTAACTCAATAAAATACTAATGAAAGTTGTATTCCATTTATTCCTTTTTTTGCTGCCAATTCTGAGTAGCTTTTGGATTGCCCAAACTTGTAACTCTTTATCTTCTTATCAGCCTCTTCAGTCTATAGATGGGGCTGCTTTATATAAAAAAGAATTAACTAATGGGAATGAAGCTTATTTACAAGTTATCAATTTGGGCAAAATGCACATAGACCAAATTATCGGAGAAGTAGATAATATGGGTCTAAATGAGGGTAAATATTATCAGGGAGAAGGTAAATATTACAGCCCATTTTTCCAAAGAAAGTTGTTTTCTAAAGTTGTAAATGAATATAAAGAACTATACGCAAATAACGTTTTTTCGATGATTAATTGTTCTTTTTTTGAACAATACAAATCTAGTACTCAATTATCCTTTCCAATCAAACTAAATGGTGTTGTCATCAGTGGTGGCACTAGTCCTTATGGCCCCATCAAGGAACCAAAAGATAAATACTATAGTAATATTCGCCTCAAAGCCCTAGTCTGGGATAATAAGCAGGCATACATTACCGATTACAACCAGGTTAGCGGTGCGCCTCTCAACCAAAACGCAGTAAAAAATGCGATCGTTACTTACCGATACAGCGATCATCCCGCAAAAGTATTAGCCCAAAACCAAGCAAATAAGTATCAACTCATCGGGACTCTAGACAAAGATGGTGTTAAGGGTGACGAGTTATTGTTGATTATGACGGTGAAACAAGCAACTCTGGATGAGGCAGCCGATTTATTACGTAAATTAGGCGTTAAAGGCGACATCATTACTGTTGACGGCGGTACGTCTACTTATTTATTTAACTCCCAAAATGGAAATATTATTGTTCCCCAACAGTCTAGTCTGCAAGAAAATCCTACTTTCCGAAACCTCCCTCATTATCTGGGATTCCGTAAGAAAACCAAAAATCAGGTTACGCCAAAAATCTCGATCTCTCAGCCAGTTGCAAAAGTACTTCCAAAGAAGGATCAGCCTTATTTAATATTGTGGCGGGATAATTTTGATGGCGATGTCTCGATTAAGCTGTACGATGGAGACAAACTTATCCAAAACATTTCTTCTCGTACCGCTAGCGATGGTGTTTATGAGTGGACACCACATATTTCTGTAAAAGAAGGCTATTTTATTCGTATTTCTAGCTGGAAAGACCGGAATATTTTCGGGCAGTTGCAATTGTAATCAAGATCGACGCTGTTTTTAGCGGTGCGGAATGGGAAATTGCAATGGATAACTAGCTAAACGCAAACCTTTCAACAAGTTTGGCGGTATGGCAGCGATCGCAATTGTTATTGTTTCTCACAGCAAACAACTAGCTTTAGGTGTGCGGGAACTCGCCGCGCAAATGGTTCAAGGCCAAGTTTCTATCGCTGTTGCAGCAGGAATTGAAGATCCTGAAAATCCATTGGGTACAGATCCGATTCAGGTTTACGAAGCGATCGCTTCTGTTTTCTCTGATGATGGTGTCTTAGTATTAATGGATTTGGGTAGTGCTTTGCTAAGTGCAGAAATGGCTATCGAGTTTTTGCCAGAAGCACAGCAGCAAAAAGTATATTTGTGTGAAGCACCTCTAGTAGAAGGTGCGATCGCTGCTGTTGTTGCGGCGGCGGCTGGTAGAGATATTCACCAAGTCATGGCGGAAGCACGCGGCGCACTCCTCGCTAAAGCAACTCAATTGGGTGTAAGTCCGTTGTCTGTTGTTACTGACAACATCGAAGCAATAAATCCCGAATTTCCAACCAAAGAAATCCGGCTAATTGTCAGCAATCGCTTAGGATTACACGCCCGTCCCGCAGCCCAATTTGTGGGAACCGCAGCCCGGTTTCAATCTCAAATTCTAGTGCAGAATTTAACCAGGAATACTGGGCTAGTTCGGGGTGACAGTATTAACCAAGTCACAACTTTAGGAGTGCGTCAAGGACACGAACTAGTAATTAATGCCACCGGTTCTGATGCAGATGAGGCACTGGCAGCATTACAGGCATTATTCGCAAATAATTTTGGTGAAGATAATCTTGCCTTGAATTCTCCACCAGCATTTCACCATGAAGTTACTCCAGCAACTCACGGCGAACTTTCGGGAATTGCTGCTTCTGCGGGAGTTGCGATCGCACGTGTTGTTCATTATCAACCCACTCACATTACCATTACGGAATATCACGTAGACGATCCTGAATCAGAGTGGCAACGAGTACAAGCAGCAATTCACACCGCCAGACAAGAAATTCAAGCAGTTTTTTCCCAAGCATCTCTGCAAATTGGTGACACTGAAGCCGCTATATTTGATGCCCAATTACTATTTTTAGAAGATCCAGTATTGTTGGAAGCCGCTTATGGGCGTATTTCAGACCATCATATAAATGCTGAGGCAGCTTGGCAAGCCGTAGTAGATGAAGTGGCGACTTCTTACCGAACACTTGAAGATTCTTATCTACAAGAGCGAGTTGACGATGTTGTAGATGTCGGGCAAAGGGTACTACGATTATTAGCTGGAAATCTCCCTGCTAACTTGCATTTTGATGAACCAGCGATTTTAGTAGCGACTGATTTAACCCCTTCAGATACCGCTAGATTAGATCCGACAAAGGTATTGGGTATTTGTACAACTTCTGGTAGCGCTACTTCTCACAGTGCAATTATCGCCCGAACATTAGGTATTCCCGCAGTTTTGGGAGTGGATGCCCAAGTGTTGCATTTGGCAGATGGTACACTGATGGCACTTGATGGGGAAAGTGGCAAAGCTTGGGTAGAACCAGAATCACATATCCTGGATTTATTAGCAGCAAAACAGTCAGCTTGGCAAACTGCTCAACAGGAAGCACGAGCTACAGCACATCAGCCAGCAATTACTCGTGATGGTCGGCAAGTTAAAGTTTTCGCCAATATTGGTAGTATAAATGATGTCCAAGTTGCTGTGGCTAGCGGTGCAGAAGGGGTGGGATTACTCCGCACAGAGTTTCTTTATTTAGATCGGACAAGCGCTCCCACAGAAGAAGAACAACTTGAAGTTTATCAGGCGATCGCCCAAATTTTAGATAATCGTCCCCTAATTATTCGTACCTTAGATGTGGGTGGTGATAAGCCACTTCCTTATCTGAGAGTAGGGTTTCCAGAAGCTAATCCTTTCTTAGGCTGGCGAGGAATTCGTTTCTGTTTAGATCGTGTGGATTTGTTCAAAACTCAGTTACGGGCAATTTTGAGAGCTAGTGTAGGACACCAAATTAAGATCATGTTGCCAATGATTGCCACTTTAGGCGAGGTACGTGCAGCTAAGGTAATTTTGGGTGAAGTGCAGACTGAATTAAATCAAGCTGGTATTTCCTTTGATGCGGCGATGAAAGTAGGGATTATGGTAGAGGTTCCATCAGCAGTTGCGATCGCAGATCAGTTAGCAGCTGAAGTAGACTTCTTTAGTATAGGTACTAACGACCTGAGTCAATACGTCATGGCTAGCGATCGCACTAATCCACGGGTGGCAAACTTAGCTGATGCGTTACATCCAGCCGTGTTACGAATGGTGCAGCAAACTATCCAAGCTGCTCATGCGGCGGGAATTTCGGTAGGATTATGTGGAGAATTGGCAGCAGATACTTTAGCAACACCAATTTTATTAGGTTTAGGGCTGGATGAATTGAGCGTGAATCCTCAAAGTATACCTGGAGTCAAACAGGCGATCGCTCGGTTGAGTATAGTTGAGAGTGAAGCGATCGTGGCATCAGCATTACAACAAGATTCCGCAGTTCATGTCAGAGAACTAATCTCAACTTCAGTTATTCCCCCTGCATAATTCGTAATTCGTAATTATTGGGGAACACTCGTGCGTAATTGTCTTTTTTGGTGCAATACGGTTCAGTTAAAAAAAATTGTAGGTTGGGTTTCCTTCCTCAACCCAACCTACACAGTTTAAGGTTTTTGGCGTAGAAAGAGAACTTAGTTCTTAATTTTGGATAAAGTCGAGCTTAGACTCCAACTAATTAAATTACGAATTACGAATTACGAATTACGAATTAGTTAAAATCTTATTCCCAATTGCCCGTTAAAACCACGAATAGAATTGTAACCAGCACCGACAAAAACGTTATCAGTAGCGCCTACCTGAACGCCACCTGAAACCGCAACACCTTTATCCTCAGAATAAAGTCCAACTCCTACATAGGGTGAAATCACAGGTAAACTGATAAATTTCAAAACATCTACTCCCGTAGCACCATCAGGGCCAACTCCTAGCTCAACCCCGAAATTCAAAGCTCTAGCGCCTACAGCATAAGTTATGTCACCATCTTTTCCACCAACTGAAACCCAAGGTTGCGGTATAAGTTGAGCCGATGCTTGACTTGGGGCAAATAAAGTCAACAAACCGATAGATGTAATTAATGTTTTAGTAAAAATAGCTATTTTCACGTTGTTTTCCTACACTAATTGTTCCATGTTAATTGTTTTATCAAAACAAACCCTAGTGTTAACTAGGGTTTTTCTATGATGACTAATCGTGACGGATTGAACCTCTTATGAGTGCCCGATGAGTTCAAGGATTATTTTTGTAATGTAATATTAATTACAGTAGTACGCAGCCCTAATTGTTAATTGTCAAGCAATACGGTTCAGTTAAGTATTTCTTTCTTTCTTGCTTTCTTCTCTTAGCGTCCTTTGCGTCCTTTGCGGTAATGCCTCCGGCACGCTCCGCGAACGTTAAAAAATTGACTTTGGCAAAGAGTTTTAACCTTAACTAAACTGTATTGAATTATCAAGTATATTTGCTGATTACTTTATCAAAAATACCTAATTACTTTCTTAAAATACTGAAATGCTTTCACAAAATACTGAAATGCTTTCACAAAAGCTGATTTGACTTATTCAAAAGCTTGTTTGACTTACTCATTTTAGTGTTTTCCGCAAGCAAAAGCTAATTTGACTTACTCAAAAGTTAGTTTGACTTACTCATTTTGGTGTTTTCCGCAAGCAAAAGCTGATTTGACTTACTCAAAAGTTAGTTTGACTTACTCATTTTGGTGTTTTCCGCAAGCAAAAGCTGGTTTGACTTACTCATTTTGGTGTTTTCCGCAAGCAAAAGCTGATTTGACTTACTCAAAAGTAGACACATCTCGCAGCAAACTAGGAATTTCTCCTTGAGAGAAAGGAAACTCCAGTAAAGTTTCTCTAAGACCTAAATACCCAGATTCAGCAAAAGACAAAAGCATTCGTGAAAGTGCTAGCCACACCTCCGGTTCGTATTCCCAATCACGATAACGCGAAGCTTTACCAGCAATTGAACGTAACGCCCAGAAATAAGAGTTTCTCACCACCGAACCACCCTTCTTAAACTCTGGTAAATCTTCGTGATGGATAAAAAGTATTTGATTTTCAATTTTGGCTCTCATCGCAATTTGAGATTTTAGATTAAAACTAAATCTTAAACATGATGTGCCGTCTTTATCAAAAAACTCCTCTTTTCTCTGTGTTCTCTGCGCGGCAGTCGCTCATGGGGGAAACCCCCAAGACCGCGCTGCCTTGCCTCTGTGGTTCAATAAATAACTTTTAAACCGCAGAGGCACAGAGAACGCAGAGAGGAAAGCAGACACCTAAAAATTGGCACTTAAACCTACACGAAAAGTAAATCCAGGGCTATAAATGCGATTAACTCGCTCATATTGCTCGCCGAGTAGATTTTCTAAGTAAAATGTCAATCCTAAATTACTAGTTAAAGGTACACGCCCACTCAAATCTAAATTCACGAAAGACGGTGCAAAATCTGTAGGCTTGTCAGTAGAGTTAGCAAAGATGGATCTACGAGCGCCGCTATTGTAGGTAACATACAAGTTAGCCTGCCATCCTGCTTTTTCATAACCTAAGCCAGTTTGAAGTACAGAGTAGGGAATCAAGCCTAATTGTAAACCGCTCTCTGAGCCTGTTTTTATTTGAGCATCTGTATAAGTGTAGTTGAGGAAAGTTGACCAGCCACCCGCAATTCTGAATTGCAATGCAACCTCTAAACCATTGGTATCTACTAATCCAATGTTTTCCCATCTGCCGGCGGTGACTCCCAAGCGATCGCCTATACTACTACCAAAGTAAGTAAACTGTCCAATTAGATTTTGAGAAAAATTAACATCTACTCCCGCACTCCAACTAGAACCAGTTTCTGGTCTTAAATCAGGGTTAGGTTCCCAACCATGAACTGTATCATAAAAATACAACTGATCTAACCCAGGATTGCGTTGCGCTCCTGCCCAACTTCCACGTACTGCTACTATTGGTGTGACAGCATAACGTAATCCAACACTAGGGTTGAGATAATTTCCAAACTGGCTGTCAAAAGTTTGCCTTAACCCTAAATCTATTAGAAAGTTATCGCTAATATTCCAAGTATTGACCGCAAATAAAGCTGTATTGAACAAACTCCTATCTTCAGTTCCGTTTTTGGCAATTCTACTAGGATTTGTACTCAAAACATCACCGGTTAAATCGGTGTTTTTCAAATCTAATCCCCAGCGCAATTTATTATTGGAAGTAATTTTCCACTCATGATCTACTCTGGCTGTAAGTTGTTGCGTATCTAAAGTTCCTGTGCGGTAAAATGCTCCTGTAGGGCCATAGGTGCTGAAATAATCTTGGTTATAACCAATTGAGGTTGTCAGATTAGAGCTTTCCCCATTACCTAGTCGAGTTTTCCAAGATAAGCCAACATTTAAACCATCGTGGTCTAATCTATCTTTTTGGAGAGGGAAACCAAAATAAATTAAACCGCGACGACTGCTAAGTGCGGTAACATCCAAATTCAATGAATTTTTCTTATCTAAATCTAGTCCAATGCTCCCAAAGTAGGTACTTGTAGCTGTATCTGCATTCGATAAAAATCCTTGTTCATCACGATTTGCTGCACCTACAGGAACGCGGTAACGGTTATCTGTAAAAAATCTTTCAAAGCTAAAGTTGTATTTGACATTATTGGATGAACCACCGTAGGTTACTTGTTGATTATTTAAACTTAATGAGCCAAATTCTGCACTAGCATTCAATTTAGGTTTGCCATAACCCTCCTTGGTGATGATATTCACAACTCCCCCAAAAGCTGAGGAACCAAATAACGCAGAAGCTGTACCGCTATATAATTCCACTCGTTCAATCGCTTCTACAGGAATGCTATTTAAGTCAGTTCCACCATGATAAGTATTGACATTATTGTTAATGGGTCTACCATTAATCAAAAATACAGATTGATTAATTGAAGCTCCCCGGTAGTATGTACCTGTGTGAGTATCTGCACCATGACCGACATCATTGATGGCAAAACCAGGCATTCTTTTCAAAATATCGGCTAAACTGCTAGCGCCCTGCTTTTGAATTTCTTCTTTATCAATTACGTAAGTTGGTGTAGATTGAGGTAGGTTGTCTGGTTCTGCGATCGTTTCTATATAAATATCTGCATCATCGGTTGGAGTTTGCTCTGTTTCTGGATTAACTTCGCTCGGTACAGATTGTTGAGTTAATAATTCGGCATTAGTAGCAGGTAGCCCAATTTCACTCAAACTTGGAATATCTGAAATGACTTCGGTTGATTTATCAGTATTTATTTCCTTAATTTCACTCTCAGCAGCCAAGCCAGGAAACGCTATCAGCAAACTCGGTAAAGTCACTGTTAGCAACAAAAAATCCTTTTTCACGTTCTCTTTCACACCAACTAAAACAGTCACCACGTAGTATTGTTGCTGTAATAGTAAAATTGTGTCAAAAGACACGCCGTCATATTTCCCCAGTTCAGATGAGACTGTTAGTCAATTCACTGACTACGGGTTTAACTCCAAAGCAGCCACATTTAAATAAGCTAGGAGCCATGTAAAGAGCTATACAGGGGGGATATTTAACCCCTTGCTCCCTTCGGCTATTTGTTGCCGCGGGCTTAAATTTTTCCTACTTAAGGAATAGATATTTTTCTTACTAATGATAGAGTAATAAATATCATATATGAAGTTAAGGTGAAATGTTAGTGTCTTTAAGAGAGTTATTAGTAACTATAAAATTTAACTAATGATTCAAAATAATCGAAGTTGATTAATTGTCAAAAAAGTAATTATTGAAAATTAACTTATGTATGTAGCAGTATGGCCAGGGAATGTATATCCTTTAGGTGCAACTTGGGATGGTAAAGGGACAAACTTCGCTTTATTTTCAGAAAATGCAACTGGGGTAGAGCTTTGTTTATTTGATAACGATGACGAAGAGATTCGCGTGCCTTTGACAGAAAAAAATAATTTTGTTTGGCATGGTTACTTACCAGGAGTCGGGCCTGGTCAAAAGTATGGGTTTAGAGTGCATGGAATGTGGGCACCAGAAGCAGGTCATCGATTTAATGCAAATAAACTGTTAATTGACCCCTACGCTAAAGCAATTGATGGTGAGTTTAGTTACGATCCATCTGTCTTTGGCTATTCTCTAGATGCTGAAGAAAAAGACTTAGTTTTTTCTGAACTAGATGATGCAAAAATAATGCCTAAGTGTGTTGTCGTCGATCAATCTTTTGATTGGGAAGATGACAAACTGCTTGGTACACCTTGGCATACAACTGTTATTTATGAAACTCATGTCAAAGGTTTTACAAAGCTACATCCAGCTATTCCAGAAGAGTTGCGTGGTACTTATGCAGGGTTGGCACACCCAGCTGCAATTCAACATTTACTGCAATTAGGAATTACAGCAGTTGAATTGATGCCAGTGCATCACTTTCTATCCCATCCAGGACATTTAGAAGATAAAGGATTAAAGAATTACTGGGGCTACGATTCCATCAACTATTTTGCCCCCTATTCTAGTTACAGTGCTAATAGAACTGCGGGTCAACAAGTTACCGAATTCAAGCAAATGGTTAAGGCATTACATTTTGCTGGAATTGAAGTGATTTTAGATGTAGTTTACAACCACACAGGCGAAGGAAATCATTTCGGGCCAACGCTATCTTTGCGAGGTATTGATAATTCTGTCTATTATCGCTTGGTAAAAGACGATCCTCGCTACTACATGGATTTTACAGGCTGTGGTAACTCTCTGAATGTGCGTCATGCTCAAGTTCTGAAGTTAATTATGGATAGCCTGCGCTATTGGGTAATAGAAATGCATGTAGATGGCTTCCGATTTGATTTAGCCTCGGCACTAGCACGAGAATTATATGAAGTAGATAATTTATCAGCTTTCTTTGACATTATTCATCAAGACCCAATTTTAGCAGATGTGAAGCTAATTGCTGAACCTTGGGACTTAGGAGAAGGAGGCTATCAAGTGGGGAACTTTCCACTGCGTTGGTCTGAGTGGAATGGGAGATATAGGGATACAGTAAGAGATTTTTGGCGTGGTGTAGATGATAGTTTAGGACAATTTGCTTACTGTTTTACGGGTAGCCCTGACTTGTATCAAACAAACGGGCGCAATCCAAATGCAAGTATTAATTTCATAACTGCTCATGATGGTTTCACGTTAAATGATTTAGTCAGCTACAACGAAAAACATAACCACGCAAACGGGGAAGATAATAGAGATGGTGAAAGCCATAATAGATCCTGGAATTGTGGTGCTGAAGGCGAAACCGATGATGCAGAAGTGATGCGTTTGCGCGAACGGCAACGACGAAACTTTTTAGCAACTCTAATGCTATCTCAAGGTGTACCAATGCTATTAGAGGGAGATGAAATTGGCTGTAGTCAAAAAGGTAATAATAATGTCTACTGCCAAGATAATGAGATTTCCTGGCGGCATTGGGATTTGCATAAAGCCAACTCGGATTTACTTGACTTCACACGCGAACTAATTGATTTTCGCCATCAGCATCCAGTATTTCGCCGGCGTAAGTGGTTTCAAGGTCGCCCCATCCACGGTTTAGGGATTAATGATATTGCTTGGTTTAATGCTGATGGTAGTGGAATGACTGAGAAGCAATGGCTAGTTAGTTATGCCAAAGTAATGGAGATTTTCTTGAATGGGCAGGGAATTCTTACTCCAGGGGATCGTGGTGAGCGGATTATTGATGAAAGTTTTCTGATATTTTTTAACGCTCACTATGAGTTACTTGAGTTTGCTTTACCCGATGACTTTAAAGATAAGGTATGGGAGATAGTAATTGACACTAATGAACCTCGCTTTTTAGATAGAGGAAAATTAGTTTCAGGCTCTCAAAGTCTACCAGTTACAGATCGTTCTCTGATGCTGTTACGCCTTATTAGTTAGAGGATGTTTGAAAAGTCCTAGAGTAGACCAAAAACCCCGATTGTCTTCCTCTCTCCCACTTGGATAGAGGCTTTTTTTATCATATAATTTATTTACTACTATGTAGTAATTAGGAATTACGTTAACATTAAGAAAACTGGACGTTTTACAAACACAATAGAATGATTCAAACCTTACGTAAACTAGTTACATTCGATGAATTCGTTGCTAAATATCCTGACAACACAGGAAAACGTTATGAATTGCATGATGGAGTAATTGTAGAGATGCCGCAACCCACTGGCGACCATGAAGAGGTAGTTGGATTTTTAGCCTTTGAAATTACTAGAGAGTGTATTCGTTTAAATTTCCCCTACTTCATACCCAAAACAGTATTAGTCAGACCGCCTGAAAATGAATCTGCTTACTCGCCAGATGTGCTGATATTGAATCGCCCTAATTTAGTAAACGAACCTGTGTGGAAAAAAGAATCTACTGTAAGCCAAGCGGAATCAATACCCTTAGTAGTTGGGGTAGTGAGTAGCAATTGGCGTGATGATTATTTAAAAAAAGCTGCTGACTATGAGGCTGTAGGTATACCAGAATACTGGATTGTAGACTACGCTGCTTTAGGTGGTAGGCGATTTATTGGCAACCCCAAACAACGAACTGTCTCACTTTATACTTTAATTGAGGGAGAATATCAAGTCAGCCAGTTTCAAGGTAGCGATCGCATTATCTCACCTACCTTCCCCGAATTAAATTTAACTGCCGAACAAATTTTTCAAGCTGGTGCATACCCTGTATAGCTTTTACAGTCTTATAAAAAAGCGATTTCAGTTACAGAAGAAATTTTTTGTCGCAAATTCTTCAGCAAATCGAGAGTTTTTTCGTAGGCGACTCTCTTTCCTTGATTATCAAAGTACTCAGATGCTTTTTGTAAATCAGACATTGCATCTAAATGATATCCTAAGCGATAACGAGCTATTCCCCGATTAACGTAAGCCTGAGCATTACTGGGATTGAGTTTGATAACTTGAGAAAAATCACGTACTGCACCAAAGTCATCTCTATTTCGTCCGCAAGCGCAACCCCGGTTAAAATAAGCTCGATAATCGTTAGCGTTGAGACGAATTGCTAGATTAAAGTCGAGCATAGCTGCTTGGGTATCTTGCAAGATAAAATGCGCCAAACCTCGGTCATTGTAGATATCTGCAAGCAGTAAACTAGTGATTTGGGGAATTTGAGTTAGGGCTAAATTAAAGTCAAGAATTGCCTCCGAGTCTTTCCCATCCCCAGCACGGGCTAATGCTCGGTTGTAGTAAGCTCGAAAATCGTAGGGTTTAAGTGCGATCGCTCGATTATGATCGACAATGGCAGCAGGATAATCTCCTTGTCTGTAGTGTGCTACTCCCCGGTTCAGATAAGCCTCAGAGTCATCAGGTGCAAAATTTATGGCTTGGGTACAATCTGCGATCGCTTGATGGTAATCTTGTAATTGGAGATAAGCAAGACAGCGATCGCTATAAGCAAAAGCCAAATCTTTCTCAACTTCAATTGCCTGATTGAAATTCTCTATTGCTTCCTGGTAATTACCGCGCTGCATCTTATCTACACCCAACTGCAAGAAATCACTCGCTGTAATTTGGGTAATTAAAACGGGTGCTGAATGTGCGGATAAAGTCAAAAAAGTGAGAGAAACAGCAATAATTACACTGATAAATAATCGCCAGAAATTATCCATAGTACCAACTTAGGATAGGTAGTATTGTTTGATATTCTTGAAACAGTCTTTTTATCAAGACTTTTAATCCAAAATTGGTATAAACATCCTAATTTGAAAATTTCGGCAATCCTAAAATTCGCGGGACAAAAGCCCCGCAAATTGCTAATTTTTGAAGTTAGATGTTAGTCTACTTCCAGTCCTTATCTGCTTGTGAAAGCACATAAGCCGCTACATCTTCAATCTGGCTATCTTTCAAACGTTTGCCGAAAGCAGGCATGGCATTTTTACCTTTTGTAACCTGGGCAATAATCGCCTCTGCTGAGTACATATCATACTTTTCCAAAGCGTCTTTCTTCAGACTTTTGGCAGCTTGAACCAGATTCTTACCTCCAGCGTGACAAGAAGCACAATTAGCACTAAATACTTTAGCTCCACCAACAGCATCCCCTGCCAAAGCTGGACTGCTGAAGGCAAAGGTGAAGATTGCTATGCCTAACAGCATGACTGTAATCAATTTTTTCATTTCGTGTTCTCTCTGCAATAACGGCTTATTGGGTTCAATATCCTCCATAATTGTCAGTTGAGCCGCTCCTATAGTCAAACGACAAGCTGTCAAACTTCGCTTTAAAATTTTTGAATTTTTTGGTTTTTAGATACAGAGTCATATCTAGCGACAAACTGCTTTTCATTTACGCCGATCGTGAAAATGCAAATTTATATAAATATTTAATATTTTATAACCGAAAAATGATAGGCGTTTAAGGATGAAATATTCAAAATATTCATCTTTTATACTTCATCCTTTGTTTTTTATTTAACAGTTCCTAACTGAGTAAGCGCATCTTCTGTAACACGGCAAATTCGCCAATCATCTAATATAGATGCTCCCATACTGCGGTAGAATGCTTTAGCTGGTTCGTTCCAATCCAACACACTCCATTCTAATCTTCCACAGTCACGTTCTACAGTTATCTGGGCTAATTTAGTAATCAGAGCCTTACCAATACCTTGCCTACGATATTCTGGTAAAACAAATAAGTCTTCCAGATAAATTCCTGGCTTGGTCAAAAATGTTGAATAATTATGAAAAAATAGGGCAAAACCAACAGCTTGACCGGCAGATTCTGCTAAAATCGCTTCTATATATCTGTGCGAGCCAAATAAATGCTCTTTCAGTGCCAGAGCATTGCCAGTGACAGCGTGAGATAATTTTTCATACTCAGCAAGCCCCTGAATTAATTGAAATAGTCTGCTGTAATCAGTTGGTTCAGCAAAACGCAAAATCAAATTGCTACACGAAGTCATTAGTCTATAGTCCATAGTTCATAGTCCATAGTCTATAGGCAACTGGGCAATTTTTTTTGAGTAATGACTAAATAAAAGCCGAAAAAAGGTACAGAATGCCCGGTTTTGTAGATGTTGATAGATGAAGCTCAAGAAATATACAGATACAAGCTCGCCTTCATTCGTTAGGAATGTGGATTTAATAAAGAGCAAGTTTTGTAGGGTGTGTTATGAACATTTATCCTAACGCACCTAAAATTGATGATGGTGCGTTACGCTACGCGATAACACATCCTACGAAATTGAAAGCTTTGCACTTTATTCGATCCATATTCGTTAGTTAAGCTAATTAGGTCAGGTATTACATCTCTATCTTTGTAAATGTAACTAAATCAACCAACCTTTTAAGCGTTTAGCTATATGAGGACGGCGCAATTTCCGCATGGCTTTGCTTTGAATTTGACGCACTCGCTCGCGAGAAAGATTGAACATATTGCCAACTTCTTCTAAGGTACAGGGTTCGCTGGTTGTCAAGCCATAGCGCAGAGAAATTACATCTTTCTCCCGTGGAGTTAACACGTCACCCAATACTTCCCAAATCTCCTGACGCATCATGTTTTCATTCATTTTTGCTTCTGGAGACAGATTATCTTCATCTTCGAGCAAATCCATCAATTCCGTGTCTTCTTCTTTACCAACGCGGTGGTTAAGAGAAAGTGCTTGACGGCGTAATTGTTGTAGTTGGCGTAGTTGTTGGACGCTAATTTCCAAAGTTTCTGCCATTTCACCTTCGGTAGGATTACGACAGAGTTTTTGTTTGAGTTCTCGTTGCGCTTTTTTCAGCTTGTTAAGCTTTTCAACAATATGAATAGGTAGCCGAATTGTCCGCGCATCGTTAGCTATCGCCCTAGTAATCGCTTGTCTAATCCACCAATAGGCGTAAGTAGAAAACTTGTATCCCTTGTCTGGATCGAACTTTTCTGTAGCGCGATTTAAACCCATTGCTCCTTCCTGAATTAAATCCAGAAAAGGCACTCCCCGATTTAGATATCGCTTGGCAATAGATACTACTAATCTCAAGTTAGAGCGAATCATTTTGCGTTTCGCTACTCTACCTTGATACAAGCGACTTTCGAGTTGTTTTTCCGTCATTTCTAGCTCGGAAGCTACTTCTAGTTTGCTCGGTTCGTGTCCCAGTTTTAAGTTTAAAGCAGCTTGTAATTCCCTAATTTCCTCTAGAAACCTAACTCGCCGCGCTAACTCCACCTCTTCATCAGCTTTTAGAAGCGGATAACGCGCCATCTCTTTAAAAAACGCGCCGACAGCATCATCATGCTCGGTTTTATTGTATCCCGAAGGACGGGCCGCGGCCATATTATCCCCGTCGCGTTCATCTGATTCCAGATTTTCTACTACAATTGGAGTCTCTTCATCTGCTACTGCATCTAAACTATCGAGTGATGGTTCTTCAATATCAGCAACATTCTCCAGTATTTCCATTTTTCCCAATTCAACAATATTCATAGTTTCCTTTAGGGATTGTTGTTTTGTTTGGTACATAATTTAGTTTCAGCTACTCCTTTGAGGCTTGGTAGTTTTCCCTAATCCCTAATTGACGAATGCACCTGTTTATATGGCAAATAGAAGCTTCTGCTAATTTCTATTCAGGAATAAAAATATGTATCTACCGACAACCTACGGGTTACAGTTAGATACAACCTATAACGAAACTAACCTTAGCACCCAACAAAACTTTCTTCTCAGGCTTCCAACAGATTATATTCTTCATTTTTTTCTTAATTATTAAATATGTCAAACCCCCTCAAACTTTCTCAACTTAAACAAACATAAAATTTTCAGCTAACTATCCAAATTTCTTAAACTTTCATATATTTTTCTAAATAAATATTTTTATGTTTATGTATTGGAAGTCACTAGATAAACTCAAAACCTGGTGATGGGGTTATGAATTATCAATTTCAAGTAACCAAGATGATACAAATTACAATAATGGCAGCTTAATTTGGGACGATCTTACTTGTATAAAAGCATCTCATATACAGAAAGGGTTGAATATCTATCGATAGGCGGAAAAAGGCTACTCCCTATTTAGTAGATAGAGCAACTGTTGCAGCAAGTGCCGACATGCTTTTATTTGTATAGTGGATACCAAATATTTATTGCATGTATAGTTGATACGAATTTGTCTAGTAGATTACATAAGAGGAAACTTATCAAGTATTATGAATGATAACAGTATTGAGAAATACTATTTAAATTTAAGAAAGCAAAAAATTAGAGTTTATTTAGCTAGGTTAATTTTGACCAGCTATGTGAGGAAAACATCTAACTATAAAGTCAGCAACTATGTATATTAATGATGTAAATTTATCTCCCTTAGTGGTGGCTCAAGCTAGTGAATCGTACCATTCAGGTACAACTCTTAATAGGTGGGTTGAAGTATTGGTAGACTGTCCAGGAAGTACAGGATTATTTACTTATCGATTGCCAGCCCAGTTAGAAATAAAACCAGGAGATATTTTGAGCGTGCCATTTGGGGCACAACAATTAGGAGCGATCGCAATTCGGTTACTGGTACAACCAAATATCGATTTAGCACCAGAAAAAATCCGGGAGGTAGAAGATATAGTCAGCGTTGGATTTTTCCCAAGTGCTTATTGGGAATTACTCAATCGAGTTGCCGCATATTACTATACGCCCCTGATTCAAGTAATCCGGGTTGCTCTACCACCAGGGTTGCTGGGGCGATCGCAACGTCGCCTCCGTCTGGTTAGAGGAGGGCGGGCAGGGGGGAGTAGTTATTTACTGGCATCTCCTAATCCTTCAGCTTTTTTAACTCCAACCGCGCGGCAAGTTTGGGAACTTTTGCAAGGGCAGCCTGCGGGGGATTATAGTTTCGCTTACCTTCAACAAAAAGTCAAATCTGCTTATCGGGGAATTCGGGAGTTGCTGCGATTCGGTTTAGTAGAAAGCTACTTGGAACCGCCACGGCTGACTCGACCAAAGCTGCAAAAAGCAGTTACGCTTACAGGTGCAATCGATAGCGACTTAACTACCCGCCAACGAGAGATTTTGGAAGTGCTGCGGCGGCATAATGGGGAGTTGTGGCAAAATGAATTACTGCAAATTTGTAATGCTAGTTCCTCTATCCTCAAAACCTTGGGACAAAAGGGTTACATCGTTATTGAAGAACGGGAAGTATTGCGAACCGAACAGGGACCAGCATTGGCAGGTGATGGGGCTAAATCTTTAACTACTGCCCAAGCTAGCGCCTTAGCGACAATCCAGACACTAGATGGATTTGCTGAAGTTTTATTGCATGGGGTAACAGGTTCAGGAAAAACCGAAGTATATTTGCAAGCGATCGCACCTCTCATCAACCAAGGCAAATCCGCCCTCGTTTTAGTCCCAGAAATTGGACTTACACCCCAGCTAACCGATCGTTTTCGCGCCCGTTTTGGCAATAAAGTTAGCGTGTATCACAGCGCCCTCTCCGACGGCGAACGTTACGACACTTGGCGGCTTATGCTCACAGGAGAACCGCAAGTTGTCATTGGTACGCGCAGCGCCGTTTTCGCCCCTTTGCCCAACTTGGGTTTAATTATTTTAGATGAAGAACACGACAGCAGCTTTAAGCAAGACTCACCCATACCCACCTACCACGCCCGCACCGTTGCCCAATGGCGAGCCGAATTAGAAAATTGCCCCTTGATTTTGGGTTCCGCTACGCCTTCATTGGAGAGTTGGGTAAGCGTCGGAACCTCACCCCCTAACCCCCTCTCCGCAAGCAGAGAGGGGGGACAAGAAAGAAATCTTAATTCATCACTCCTAAATCAGAAGTTAGCAGGCAGAAGTTATTACTTAAGTTTGCCCGAACGTGTCAATTCCCGCCCTTTACCGCCGGTGGAAATCGTTGATATGCGGCAAGAGTTGCAGCAGGGAAATCGTTCTATATTTAGTAGATCGCTACAAGAAGCTTTGCAACAGTTGCAAGAGAGAAAACAACAGGGAATTTTATTTATTCATCGTCGGGGACACAGTACTTTTGTATCTTGCCGCAGTTGTGGATATGTGTTGGAATGTCCGCACTGTGATGTTTCGCTGGCGTACCACCACACCGAAGAAAAAGCGCCGGAATTATTGCGGTGTCATTATTGTAATTATGCGCGATCGCATCCCAAATTCTGCCCCGATTGTAGTTCCCCTTACCTGAAATTTTTCGGTAGCGGTACTCAGCGAGTCACACAAGAATTAGCGCGACAGTTTCCAGAGTTGCGCTTGATTCGTTTTGATAGCGATACCACCCGCAACAAAGGCTCACATCGAACTCTACTCACCCAGTTTGCCAACGGTGAAGCAGATTTATTAGTGGGTACGCAAATGCTTACCAAAGGTTTGGATTTACCACAGGTGACACTTGTGGGCGTTGTCGCCGCCGATGGATTGCTAAATTTATCAGATTATCGCGCCAGCGAACGGGCATTTCAAACCTTGACTCAAGTCGCTGGACGGGCTGGGAGAGGCGACGATCCGGGGAGGGTGATTGTACAAACTTACACTACAGAGCATCAGGTAATTGCAGCAGTGCGATCGCACGATTATCACACTTTCTCCCAAGCTGAGTTAGAACAACGCCAAGCCCTCAATTATCCCCCTTATGGGCGGTTAATTTTGTTGCGCTTAAGTAGTCTAGATCCCATTCAAGTGCAAAATACCGCGCAAATCATCGCCACAGCCTTGAGTACAGAAGAAGAATTCGAGATATTAGGCCCAGCACCAGCGAGTATTTTACGGGTAGCTAATCGTTATCGCTGGCAAATCTTGATAAAATTTGCCCCCGATGCCTTGCCACAATTGCCAGATTGGGAAGAAGTGCGATCGCTTTGTCCGCCCTCTGTTAGTCTAACTATTGATGTAGACCCATTAAATATTATGTGAATTAAAAGAAAGAATCCCGGTCATCATTGATGATAGTACCGACTCCTTGGTTATTAGCAAACCTAGCATTTGCCGCACCAGAGAGATTGACAAAAAATGTTTCGTTGCTTTCAACTTTATTATCACCTGTGACACCAATACTAATAGTTTTGCTGGTTTCCCCAGGATTAAAAACGACCGTCCCTAAAGCCGAATTGTAATCAGAGTCAGAAGTTTTAGCAGTACCATCGCTCGTGCTGTAACTTACAACTATTGGTTGATAGAATTCACTGGAAAGAGTGACGACAAATTTAGCATTAGTTGTCATTCCTGTAGTACCTTCATTGAGTGAGACATCTCCAATGCTAATGGCCGGAGGTTCGTCATCATTTATGATAGTAGCCACTCCCAAGCTATCAGTAATTGTGGCATTTGTCGCACCAAAGAGATTGACAGAAAATGTCTCATTGGCTTCAAATTTGTTATCGCCGATGACACCAATACCAAGAGTTTTGCTGGTTTCGCCAGGAGCAAAAATAATCGTCCCAGAAGCAGAGTTGTAATCAGAGTCAGCAACTTGAGCAGTGCCATCACTCGTGTTGTAATTTACAGTAACCTGCTGCAAACTGGGTGCAGAGAGAGTGACGGTAAATTTAGCATTATTCGTTGTACCTGCGTTACCTTCAAGAAGGGAGATATCCGAGATGCTGATAGTTGATTGGTTGTCATCATCAATGATGGTACCAACTCCTAAACTATCAGTAACTGTGGCATTTGTAGCACCCGAAAGATTCACAGAAAATGTCTCGTTGGCTTCAGTTTTGTTATCGCCAATGACACCAACACCAAGAGTTTTACTGGTTTCGCCAGGAGCAAAGATAATCGTCCCGGAAGCAGAGTTGTAATCAGAGTCAGCAACTTGAGCAGTACCATCACTCGTGTTGTAATTTACAGTAACTTGCTCAGAACTGGCATTCGAGAGACTAATTGTAAAGTTAGCATTAGTTGTTGTCCCTGTGTTACCTTCTGTAACAGAGATATCCGAGATACTGATAGTTGGTTGGCTGTCATCATTAATTATGGTAGCCACTCCTAAACTGTCAGTAATTGTGGAATTTGTAGCACCTAAAAGATTGACAGCAAATGTCTCGTTTGTTTCAAATTTGTTATCGCCAATGACACCAATACTAAGGGTTTTGCTAGTTTCCCCCGGATTAAAAGTAATCGTCCCTAAAGCAGAGTTGTAATCAGAGTCAGCAACTTGAGCAGTACCATCACTCGTGTTGTAATTTACAGTAACCTGCTGAGAACTTACATTTGAGAGACTGATAGTAAAGTTAGCATTAGTTGTTGTGCCTGTATTGCCTTCGGTAACAGAGACATCCGAAATGCTAATAGTTGGTTGGTTGTCATCGTTGATGATAGTACCAACTCCTAAATTATCAGTAATTGTGGCATTTGTCGCACCTAAAAGATTGACAGCAAACGTTTCATCAGTTTCAAACTTGTTATCGCCGATGACACCAATGCTAAGAGTTTTACTGGTTTCCCCAGGATTAAAAGTAATNGTNCCTAAAGCAGAGTTGTAATCAGANTCAGNANNTTNGGCNNTACCATCANTCGTGTTGTAATTTACGGTAATCTGCTGATAACTAGGATTAGAGAGACTAATAGTAAAGTTAGCATTAGTTGTTGTCCCTGTATTGCCTTCAGTAACAGAGACATCCGAAATGCTGATAGTTGGTTGGCTGTCATCATTGATAATGCTAGCCACTCCTAAACTATCAGTAATGGTCGCATTTGTCGCACTCGAAAGGTTAACAGAAAATGCTTCGTTGGTTTCAAACTTGTTATCGCCGATGACACCAATGCTAAGAGTTTTACTGGTTTCCCCAGGATTAAAAGTAATTGTTCCTAAAGCAGAGTTGTAATCAGAATCAGCAATTTGGGCACTACCATCATTCGTGTTGTAATTTACGGTAATCTGCTGATAACTAGGATTAGAGAGACTAATAGTAAAGTTAGCATTAGTTGTTGTCCCTGTATTGCCTTCAGTAACAGAGACATCCGAGATGCTGATAGTTGGTTGGCTGTCATCATTGATGATATTAACTGTAGCTGAACTGTTAGTAATTGTGGAATTTGCTGGTGCAGTTGTGAGGTTGGGGTTACTTAGGTTAACGGTAATATCTTCATTGAGTTCAAATATGTTGTCACCCAAAACATCGGCTGTAATTGTCTTTGTCTTTTCCCCTACAGCGAAGCTTAAAGTCCCAGATACAGCAGTTCCTCCACCTGTAACTTGAATATTGTTATAATCACTACCAAAAGTTGCCGTACCGATAAAAGCATAATCTACGGTGCTAGCCACGCCAATACCACCACTGCGAGTAACCGTGAAGGTAACAGCTTGAGTACCGCTATTACCTTCAGTTAAATTTGAAGTGGCGCTGGAAATTGCATATTGAATCGAATCATTAGCAGCAATACTCAGAGTAGTTTCAGTTATTGTCCCTAAATCAGCCCCTATTAGCGTGCCGAAGTTGAGTACAACTGTCTCTGCATTCTCAGGTAAGTCGTCTGGGTTAATAGTAAAAGTAATTAGCTTTGTTAAATTTGAACCTGTCGCCCCAGCAGCAAAGGAAATAGTAGTGGGGGAAAAAGTATAATCGTTGCCACTAGTAGCCGTACTACTATTTTTGACGACAATAGGAACTGTGACCGCCGTTTCTGGAGAGGCATTTAAGGTAACAGAAATAGTTACTATAGTGGCGGTACTATCTTCTGTTGTATTGTACGTAGCAGCACCAAAGCTGACTTTTGGAAGCAGGGATTCAAATGCCCCAATGTCAATTCTGCCGCTTTCAATCCGGTTAAAACCTGTGCCACGTTGATCGGTAGTTAAGCCACCATTGTAAGCCGGATCGCCAGCATTCCTGGCAGGACTGGAAGAGTTTAGGGCGTGAGTTTGTGTAGAACCACCATAATCTCCCAGTGGTTTGAGTCCGGGGTTGGGGTTAATAATATCTGTACCCGTGCCCAGAGTCCCGGATAATTTACCAGCAATTTTGCCAATCAGGTTGTAAGCATTACCATTGAAGTTGCTACCATAGACATCGGCTCCTTGATTACCTGGATCGATATTGCCAGCAATGATGCTATTGCTGATGCTTGCCGTGCCACCAGACCTAAAAATGCCGCCACCATTACCTGAGCCATTGTTATCACTATCAGCCGTATTGCCAAATATAGTGCTATTACTCACTGTGCTACCGCCAGAATAGATACCGCCGCCGTTGCTTTTCGCGGTGTTACTGGAAATAGTGCTATTAGTAAGTGTAGTAATGCTGGTGTAGATGCCGCCGCCACTAGTGTTCGCTATGTTGCCGGAGATAGTACTATTGCTCACTGTGGCACTACTGGTACCGTAGATGCCGCCGCCGTTGTTCGCGGTGTTGCCGGAGAAAGTACTATTGGTTATTGTGGCGTTGCTGCTGTAGACACCGCCGCCACTAGTGTTGGCGGTGTTGCCGGAGATAGTACTATTGCTCACTATGACACTACTAGTACCGTAGATGCCGCCGCCACTAGTGTTTGCTATGTTGCCAGAAATAGTACTATTGCTGACTGTGACAGTATTGGTGCTATAAATGCCGCCACCGTTGTTATTTCCTGCATTTCCCCCAGTTATGTTTAACCCATCAATTGAGAGGGAGGCACTAGCATTAAAAACACGGGAAGCATTGTTGCCACTGATGGTGAGTTTATTAGCTCCAGTTCCTTGAATTATCACTCCTTCAGTAACATTCAATTCCCCAGAAGTCAGGGTAATAGTATCAGGGGTAGCATCACCGAATATCCCAGTCGGATCAAAGATAATTGTCTCAATCCCTGGATCGTTATTGGCATTGATAATAGCTTGCCTCAACGAGCCAGCACCGCTGTCATTAGTGTTAGTTACTATATAGGTGGTGTTATCGACTTTGATAGATACATCGTCGATCGCTAAACCGTGATCGTTGCCTCCATCATCTATATCTTCCCAACGGAATATAATCTCTTCACCGTTAGCTATTGGGGTAGCTAGGGTAATTGTTACAGGTGTGATAACAACTCGATTGGCAGCTTGATTGCCATTCAGGGTAGCTACGGTTGCAGTTGCAATTGGGCTGGTGAAATCTAGTGATGTGACAGGTGTCCATGTTCCTGTTGTCAAACCTGTGAGAGTTGATCCAGTTTGATAACTAAATTTCAGCTGTTGCTGCGATGTATTACCACCATTACGCCATTGTTCACCCGTGTAACTGACTTGCAACTCAGTAATAGGTGAACCTGTGTTGTTTTGGAGGCGCAACCCATAATAAATAGTTCCTGTGGTAGCAGAAGCTAGAGAACCAAGTGCCCGGTCTGCGTTACTAGTACCAAAACTGTACAATCCACCTGTGTTATTACTACCATTACCAGGGATGTAATTTGTTCTTGTGGCATACCAGCCCGAAATGGTTGAATCATTAGCCCAAGGAATAGATGTTCCAGAACTAGCTAATGAGTTAAAGCTTTGAGAGTATGTGCCAGTAAAACTAGCTGGCAAAATAGACTGGTAAGCCTGCATTACTTCAGGTTTAAATGCTAGGGATGCCTCAATTTTCCCAGTTTTTACCTCTAAATCCCAGTCGCCACCTAAAGCTGCACTTCCTGTTTTGTCAGTGGAAGCAGCAACATCTGCCCCAGTAATTCGACTCAGAAACTGGACAAATTTTGTGCCTTCACCACTGGCTACATCACAGCCATAAAGTAGAATGTCAGCTTTATCAGTTAAAACATTTGCCCATTTTTGTAACTGATTTGCATAGCTATTAAGGTTGGTGAGGTTAAGATAAGTTGACCCCAATTGCAAACTCCCCTCACCACCGTGGGAGACAATGTGAACTGATTCAACTGAGTCAGGTTTACACCCTGCTAAAAACTCGCTGATTTGCGTTAAACCGTCTCGATTATGGTCAAGGATAACGACTTCACTACCCAGTGTTATCCCAGCTACCAAGCTTTGGTAATCGAGAACTGCTGTATCTATAAAAACAATATTTCTGCCTGCTTCTAATAACTTTTTGGTGGAATTACTTTGGGCTTCAAAGTGATTATTTTCTGTCATCATAATTATTGTCCTCTAATAAAAGTTTTGATTGAATAAAAGACTTGTTAGTTCTAAAGATTTACGTTAATAGCATTTATCACACAACATCAAATAGGAAGCGAATGACTAAACATCCGCTTCCACGCTCAACTGGAATTGGTAACAAAATCTCTTGTTTTTTTGAAAGAAAACCGCAATATTTCTAATCGTTATACGAACCCTAGAAAAACTAAGTTATGTTCTATCTATATTTCTTCTAGTACAATAAAATTTATACCGTATAAAAAATACAAGCAACTGTAATTATACTTAAATAGAGCGCAGCTACCCCAATACGATTTATTTTGAGGATTTTGCGATCGCTCTTATCTATAAAAAGCTATACTCTCTAACTAAAAAACCACTGTATTTACACTTAAATCTGGTCTAGCACCTAGCTCGATGTAAATGAATCTAGTTAATCAATAATTCTGGTGCTACCAATCCTTTTTGGATCGCTAAGACTGCGGCTTGAGTGCGATCGCGTACTTCTAGTTTCTGTAAAATAGCATGGACATGAACCCGCACTGTACCAGGGGCAATGTAGAGAATTTCAGCAATTTCTTGATTGCTTTTACCTGCTGCTACCAGTGCCAAAATTTCTTGCTCCCGCTTCGTTAGGGGATTTTCTAGAGTTCCCTCAGTTTTTGCAGGCAGAACCACAGTAGAATTCCCCTCAAAAGCGGCTCTAATCTCTGTTGTTGCCGTTTGATCCCACCAAGAAGCCCCGGCTGCAACCGATCGCACTGCCAATATCAGAGACTCAGCAGGAATACCTTTCAGGCAGTAACCTTGCGCCCCGGCAGCAATTAACCGTGAAATCAGGGGTTTTTCAGAACGAGATGTTAACACAAGAATTGGTAAATTTGGGTGCTTCTGCTTAATTTGCCGACAAGCTTCAATTCCACCAATGCCCGGTAAACCTATATCCATCAATACCAAATCCAGAGGATAGCGATTTGCTAATTCTAAAGCTTGTTCTCCATCTTCTGCCTCTGCGACAATCTCCAAAGTAGTTTCTTGTTGCAAACGCATCCGCAGACCAAGCCGAAACAATTCATCGTCTTCAACAAGTAAGATTTTTGTCATTTTTTATTGGTCATTGGTCATTGGTCATTTTTTATTGGTCATTTGTCATTTGTCATTGAAGACTGGTTGTTAATTCTTCTCCCCCTGCTCCCTGCCCCCTGCTCCCTGCCCTCATCTCCCCGGTGGTGGACAAGCTGGGAGTCGGAAACCAAAGAGTGCCCCTCTTGGCGAGCGATTCTCTGCCCAAATTGTACCGCCATGAGCAGCGATAATTTGCCTTGTTAAATAAAGCCCTAGTCCAGAGCCTGAGACGTGGCGATCGCTATGTCCTTGATAAAACCTCTCAAATAAGTGGGGTAACTCTTCTTCGGTAAAGCCGGAACCAGTATCGAGTATTTTTACTACTTGATCGCTAGAATAACCTTCAAGTACTACTTCCACTTTACCGCCACGCGGGGTATGGTTAATGCCATTACTCAGGAGATTGGTGAAGACTCGCCCTAGTTGTAAAGGATCGCCATCTACCCAGAGAAAGCTCCGAAAATCTGATTCGCCATAGTGCAGAGAAATATAAACCTGACGTGTTCTCGCTAGTTCAGTCAGGGTAGCGATTACCTCCTCTGCCACAGTTGCCAAGTTAACGGGTGATATCTGTAATTTCAGCCCTTCGGCATCATTGCGGTATACATCTAAAAGAGTTTGGACTAATTGCAGTGTACTCCGATGACTACGAGCCATTGTTTGGAGGACTTTTGCTTGCATTGGCGTGATTTCACCAAATTGCTCGTTTTGAAAATATTTCAGTGTTTCAATTGCTCCTAATAGGGGTGTTTTCAAATCATGCGTTAGGGTAGAAACAAAATCTTCACGCATGATCGCTAGTTGTTCTTGGGAGCGTAATTGTGCTTGGGTATAAGCGATCGCTTCTTCATTGCGGTGGTTGCGATCGCTTAACCAACCCGTCACCACCAACGCCAATACTGCAATCAACCTATTTGCCAACGTTGGGGCATTAATTATTTCTCCTCCTGGGACAAACAAATTTAACAATGTTAATCCTGTGGCTGCCAGAGTGATCCCCAATACTGCTCTCCGATTCAATCGAGAATCTGCTACCAAAATCGTCCCTGTGTAAAGGTAGCCAAATACGTACTCAGGTGGTGTCAAATATTCCAAGCCGATTACGATCGCAAAGGCGATCGCAATTATCC
Organism: Nostoc sp. 'Peltigera membranacea cyanobiont' 213; assembly: GCF_002245975.1. Classification (NCBI taxonomy): domain Bacteria; kingdom Bacillati; phylum Cyanobacteriota; class Cyanophyceae; order Nostocales; family Nostocaceae; genus Nostoc; species Nostoc sp. 'Peltigera membranacea cyanobiont' 213. Next base: position 37,869 of record NZ_NOLI01000023.1, read on the forward strand.
CATAAGTCTCCCGACGCTCATTGATAGCTTCTTTTATAGCCACTAATCGACTTAACATTGTTATTTATGATTTACTAAAATTTTTTATCCTACAATCTTTACAACTATTTAATTCAACGATTATGATTTATCTGCAATCTATATCTGCAAATATTCACTTGAGCATTAACTCGGAAATTACGATTGTCTAGATGTAAAAATGGGTGCTGGATACTGAGGATTGGGGACTGGGTAGTTGCCCAGAAGGGTCAGAGTATCTAACACAACCTTCTCAAACCGTAATCCCTTTTAGAAAACCCTGTTAAATATTTATATTCTTTGAAACTAGCAAACTTCGATAATGTATTGTATAAACAAATAATCCTAACTAATAATATAGATGAATTAAGAGTAAAAATTAAATATTCTTAACAAGAACTTTAACCAAAATCTGGAAAATAGTAATAACTGAAAATAGTAAATCCAGATTAAAAAATGGCGTTGATATCTCAAAGATCGCCAAATCCATCCAAATCAAATACCTAAACAGCTAATCTGTTATTTCTAAGAATTGGCTTGCTAGCACTTAAATTTAATTGAGCGGGAAATATATGGGACAAGGTTTTTTGCAAATTGGCTTAACGCTATGTATTGTCATAGGAATCACTCCGCTACTCGGTAGATACATAGCCCGTGTCTTCTTGGGAGAAAGAACACTGCTTGATTTTTTAATGAACCCCATAGAGCGAAGTATGTTCGTACTAGCAGGTGTCCGCAGAAAAGATGATATGACGGGTTTGCAGTATATCCGGGCTGTATTGTATAGCAATCTGATTATGGGTATTTCAGTGTATTTGCTGATATATTTCCAGAGACACTTGCCCTGGAACCCTAACGGCTTTGGTGCGCCCAGTTGGGATGTATTACTGCACACAACCATTTCCTTTGTAACCAATACCGACCAGCAACACTATACTGGCGAGACAACCTTAAGCTATTTTAGCCAGGTAGCGGCTTTAGGCTTTTTGATGTTCACCTCCGCAGCCACCGGCTTATCTGTGGGAATTGCCTTTATTCGCGGGTTGACGGGGAGAAAACTGGGAAATTTTTATGTCGATCTCGTCCGTGGAATTACGCGAATATTGCTGCCGATTTCGATTATTGGAGCGATCGCTTTACTTGTCGCAGGTGTACCACAAACATTAGCTAAGACTCTGGATTTGAGAACCTTAGAAGGTGGGACGCAATATCTTGCCAGAGGCCCAGTGGCATCCTTTGAAACGATCAAACTTTTGGGCGAAAACGGCGGTGGCTTTTTTGGCGTAAACTCAGCGCATCCTTTTGAAAATCCCAATGGCGCTTCTAACTTGATAGAAATGATCGCCATGATTTCTATCCCAGCCGCCTTGATTTACACCTACGGTATATTTGCCAACAACATCAAACAAGCTTGGCTACTTTTTTGGATGGTGTTTGTAATTTTTGTTGTTCTGGTGGGAGTGACAGCCGTGGGAGAATTGCAAGGCAATCCCCTGGTTAATAACGCCTTTGGATTAGAACAGCCCAATTTAGAGGGTAAAGAAGTTCGATTTGGCTGGTTACAAACGGCATTTTGGGCAGTTATGACTACTGCTACTATGTCTGGCGCTGTGAATGGGATGCACGATTCTTTGATGCCGCAAGGAATATTCTCGACACTTTTCAACTTGTTTATCCAGGTTATCTGGGGTGGGCAGGGAACTGGAACAGCTTACTTATTTATTTACTTAATTCTCACAGTGTTCCTCACTGGACTAATGGCGGGACGCACCCCAGAGTTTTTAGGACGCAAAATTGAAAAGCGGGAAATCGTCCTCGCCAGCGTAGTGTTGTTGATTCACCCAATTCTAGTTTTGATTCCCAGTGCGATCGCCCTAGCTTATCCCATCTCCCTATCTGGAATTAGCAACCCTGGCTATCACGGTATTTCTCAAGTAGTTTATGAATACGCCTCAGCCGCAGCAAATAATGGTTCCGGCTTAGAAGGGTTGAAGGATAACACCCTGTGGTGGAACTTGAGTAGTTTAGTTAGTTTAATAGGAGGACGCTACATTCCGATAATTGCCATCCTGCTGTTAGCTGAGGGGATGTCTCGCAAACAACCAGTGCCCGAAACCCCTGGTACCTTACGAACCGATTCTCTAGTATTTACTAGTATTACAGCTGGAGTAACACTGGTTTTGGGAGTGTTGACTTTCTTTCCCGTTTTAGCTTTAGGCCCCATAGCTGAGGGTTTGAAACTAGCATCTGGCAATTAGAAAATTTATGAGTTATAAGTCTGGAATTAAGAGAATACCAAAAAATAAATAAATTATCCGGTTTCGTAGGAGAGCCATTGCGTTGCGGTGAATCCAGCGCTGTAGGCGACTGGTGTTAGCGAGTCAGACGCTAACGCTGCGCTATCCGTTGTAGCAACTGGCGTTGCGTTAGCGTTAGCGTAACGCACCCTACAGGTTGGATCTATTTTTTATGGGAAACTCCTAACTCCTAACTCCTAACTCTTGTACAGACGCGATTCATCGCGTCTCTCCTAACTTCTAATACCATTTCTTTATGAGGTTGCGCCAAACCCTTTTAACTTCTTTCTTTGGGCCCTTTGCGTCCTTTGCGGTTCGTTTATCTTTCTTTCTTGTAATCATGGTTTAGCGCATCCTCATACAGAATTGGTATAACTTTTAACTCCTAACTTTATTAATTAATCAAGTGGCAACTAACTTCAAAGCTAGACGGCCAAATCCTCGTTCTGGCGATCGCCGCCAGGGACGGAAGAAGGCGAAAAAAATTACTAAGTGGCTGTACTTAAGAGCAATTAGAGATGCTTTTGTCAAGCTCAATCCTAAGTATGCAATCAAAAATCCCGTGATATTTGTGGTTTGGGTGGGGACAATCATCATCCTATTGCTAACGATTGATCCCAACCTATTTGGCCCGTCCCTGCAAAAGAACCCGCAAATTTTCAACGCCTTGCTGTCGGGGATTTTATTCTTTACAGTTTGGTTTGCTAATTTTGCCGAAGCAGTGGCAGAAGGGCGGGGTAAAGCTCAAGCTGATGCCTTGCGATTAACGAAATCAGAGGCGATCGCTAAAAAACTCGCTTCCGACGGCATAATTAGTGAAGTTTCATCCACCAGCCTGAAACAGGGCGATAACATCTATGTCGTTGCTGGCGATATCATCCCTGCCGATGGCGAAGTAATTATGGGTGTCGCCTCAGTAGATGAATCGGCAATTACTGGAGAATCCGCACCAGTATTAAAAGAATCAGGCTCCGATGTTTCTAGTTCCGTCACTGGTGGAACGAGGATTATCTCCGATGAACTAATTATCCGCGTTACTACTGACCCAGGCAAAGGCTTTATTGACCGGATGATTGCCTTGGTGGAAGGGGCAGAACGCAGCAAAACACCCAATGAAATTGCCCTGACAGTATTGCTGGCAGTTCTCAGCTTAGTGTTTTTGTTAGTCGTAGTAACTTTGCCGGCACTTGCTTACTATGTCAACAGTCCAGTCAGCGTGCCAATTTTAATTGCTCTATTAGTGGCATTAATTCCTACAACCATTGGCGGCTTACTCAGTACCATTGGCATTGCTGGTATGGATCGAGTTGCCCAATTTAACGTCATTGCCACTTCCGGACGAGCAGTCGAAGCCTGTGGTGATGTCAACACTTTAGTTCTCGATAAGACAGGTACAATTACCCTCGGCAACCGTTTGGCGGAAGAGTTTATCCCTATCGACGGTCATTCAATGTCAGAAATTGCTAATGTTGCCTGGGCGGCTAGTATATTTGACAATACACCAGAAGGTAAATCCATTGTGCGACTGGCGGAGAAATTAGGCGCACGGTTTGATTTCGACTCCAACCAAGCAGAAGGAGTCGATTTTTCCGCCAAAACCCGGATGAGTGGGACTAACTTGCCTGGTGGATATGAGGCTAGGAAAGGAGCAGTCGAAGCCATTAAAGGATTTGTCCGTTCTCGCCACGGACGCGATACACCAGAATTGGATGCCGCCTACGAACGAGTTTCTCGCCTGGGAGGTACACCCCTAGCAGTCAGCCTAGATAACGAAATCTATGGGGTTATTTATCTCAAAGATATAGTTAAACCTGGTATCCGCGATCGCTTTGAGCAACTGCGACGGATGGGAGTGCATACCATCATGCTAACTGGAGACAACCAAATTACAGCTTCTGTCATTGCCAAAGAAGCAGGCGTTGATGACTTCATTGCCGAAGCCACACCAGAAGACAAAATCAGCGTCATTAAAAAGGAACAAGCAGCAGGTAAACTAGTTGCCATGACGGGAGATGGAACTAACGATGCTCCTGCATTAGCCCAAGCTAACGTCGGCGTTGCCATGAATACAGGGACGCAAGCTGCAAAAGAAGCCGCCAACATGGTCGATTTAGACTCCGATCCCACAAAGCTAATCGATATCATTAGCATTGGCAAACAATTGTTGATTACTCGCGGGGCATTAATGACATTTTCTATCGCTAATGATATTGCCAAATACTTTGCAATTATCCCAGTGATATTTGTCGCTGCTAACCTGCAAAGCCTGAATATTATGAATTTAACTAGCCCTAAGTCTGCTGTACTATCAGCGTTGATTTATAATGCTTTGATTATTCCCGCTTTGATTCCCTTGGCATTGAAGGGTGTGCGATTTAGACCCCTGACAGCTAATCAGCTACTCCAACGCAATATCTTAATTTATGGCTTAGGTGGGGTGATTGCGCCATTTATCGCCATTAAGTTGATAGATATACTGATTACACTTGTAGGCTTGGCTTAAGGATAGCAAAAGTACAGATCCTGCGAAATAAACGCATCTTTACCAAAGTAAAATAATAAACATTTTTACTTTTACCTGTTGAGAGAGGGAACCAAAAGAATATGAATAAACAGGTCGATGGTGGGGAAAAGTTTTTGCCGATAGATGCGATCCAGGCGATATCCTTTGTTTGGTCGCAATGGCGTAAACATCACCCACCACTCGCTATTTCTATCCTGCTGTGCTTGAATGTGGTAATTGCCCCAGCTATTTATGCTGTTGCTAACAGCATGTTTAAATATCGTTCTGATTGGGTAAAAGAATTAAAACTAAAAATTAAAAATTAAATTTGAGTAGAAATTGGAAATCTTTTTATGGCTATTATTCGAGAAACTATCAGAGCAATTTTTATAACTCTAATGCTTTGGTTGTTAACTGCAATCATCTATCCTCTGATAATCCTTGTAGTAGGTCAAGTTTTTTTACCCTATCAAGCTAATGGCAGCATTATGCTGAATCTAAATAATGAAGTAATTGGTTCGGCTTTGATTGGGCAGGTGTTCACATCTGAGCGATATTTCCATTCTCGTCCCAGTACTGTTAGATATAGCCAAGGGAAAAAAGCCAAGCCAACTGGCATATCTGGAGCTAGCAATCTCGCTGCTAGTAATCCAGAGCTATTAAAGCGGATTCTAGAAGAGGCAAATCAATTGCGAGACGAAAATCTTCAGCCGATCGCTGATATGATTTATACTTCTGGTTCTGGTTTAGATCCGCATATTTCCTTCAAAGCAGCACGGCAGCAATTGACGCGGGTTGCTGGTGCGCGGGGAGTCAAAGAAGAAGAGATCCTACGTTTAATTAACAAGTATACTGATGGCAGATTTTTATGGATTTTTGGCGAACCAGGAGTCAATGTTCTCCGACTGAATTATGCTCTTGACTTACAGGATATTAATCGTCAGCAAAATTAATAAATGGGGATTGGGGATTGGGCTAAACGTCCCGCTAGCGCTAACAGCACCCATAAGGGGCATGGATAAAGCACCGTTTTCCGATGTCATAGGATTGCCATTATAGCTACCAAGAAGGAAATGTCAGATAGTAATACTGGTTCGACTGGCAATGCACCTTTAAATTCTGGAATTTACTCGCTTTATGCGGCACGACGGCGGGGTAAGCATAAAATATTTATTGGCATGGCTCCTGGAGTAGGCAAAACCTACCGGATGTTAGAAGAGGGACACGCCCTTAAACACGAAGGAATTCATGTCATCCTTGGGCTTTTAGAAACCCACGGACGCAAGGACACGACGGAGAAAGCAGAGGGACTGGAGATTTTGCCGCGTAAGCAATATCCTCGCGGTGAGTTGACGCTAACGGATATGGATACAGACGCTATTTTACAGCGATCGCCACAATTAGTTTTAATCGATGAACTTGCCCATACCAATGTCCCTGGTTCCCCACGCGAAAAACGCTACGAAGATGTAGAAGTAGTTTTGGCAGCTGGAATTGATGTCTACTCCACAATGAATGTACAACATTTGGAAAGTCTCAACGATCTAGTAGCAAGAATTACTGGGGTTGTAGTCCGTGAGCGTGTTCCTGACAGGATTCTGGATGAAGCAGATGAAGTAGTGTTAGTAGATGTCACGCCAGAAACCCTGCAAGAAAGGTTATTAGAAGGGAAAATTTACGCCCCGCAAAAAATCCAACAATCCCTAGAAAACTTTTTCCAACGCCGTAACCTGATTGCTTTGCGGGAGTTGGCTTTGCGGGAAGTCGCAGACAACGTAGAAGAAAATGCGATCGCTACTATCCCCAATGGGCAATCCTGTAATATTCACGAGCGGGTTTTGGTGTGCATATCTACTTATCCCAACTCAGTGCAGCTGTTACGCCGGGGTGCAAGGTTGGCTAACTACATGAATGCCCCACTTTATACTTTATTCGTTGCCAATCCAGAGCGCTTCCTCACCAAAGAAGAAAGCTTACACATTTACACTTGTGAAAAACTCTGTAAAGAATTTGAAGGTACTTTTCTTCATGTTACCAACAATAACGTCGCCAATGCGATCGCCGAAGTGTCCGAAAAATATCGCATTACCCAAATTGTAATTGGAGAGAGTCAGCGATCGCGCTGGCAAATGCTTCTCAAAGGATCTTTGACGCAAAAATTGGTACGCTTGCTCAAAAATATCGATTTGCATATCATTGCCAGCGAAAAAATGGTTTCATCCAAATAGGGGATTAAATTTCCCCAAAAACCTCAGAAGTAAAGCTCCCATGCAAACCATAAGGGATATGATGCTTGAGATGTAGTCGTGCCATTGTTCCTTTAGAAAAATCACTAGCATCCAAAATTACCAAATCTGAGCGGTGATGGGCAGCATCATAAACCAAAGCTAATACCCAACCATCATCTTCCTTTTCAGAACCTGGACGCGGGACAAAAATCGGTTCGCCGACAAAACCACGAGGTGCAGCACTCCAAAATTGTCTTTCTCCAGACTCTAAATCAATTTTCAGCAAAGCTTGTAAGGGAGCATTACCACTCTCTGCATGAGCCGCACCTATATATAGATATCGATAAGGGTGTCCCACATTCGCCGGATGGATGGTGGGAAATTCACAACAGCGACTATCGATTAATTCCCTTCGGACTGTCCCATCTTTTAGATTCAGATAAAATCGCCAGAGTTGTCCAGGTGAAGATGCTTCAAAATCAACTTGTCGAAAATCGCTTTCGGGTTCCACTTCTGGTAAAGATTGGTAGCAAATGGAGTCAATCAAAACTTCCTCTCCTACCTCAAAAGCATTGACGTGGTGGAAGACGAAACCCGACTGAGTTTCCAGAGTTTTTATCTCCTCTTGCCCTTCTTTGGGGAAGCGGGGAATAATTAAAATTTTAGTTGGCTGATTTGGCTGAAATTTGATACATTCTCCTGCCGCACGTATTCCCAAGGCGAAAGGTATGGGGTTAAAGGTGACAGGATTTTGAAAGAAGATACAGTAATTGGGAGTAATGACAAAATCGTGAATGAAGCAAAAACCAGGAACCTGATGAGCCTGCTGTCTGACAATTTCACCTGCTGGGTTTAACTCAAAAATAGTAATTGTGGTAGATAATCCCGGCTTAATCGAGAAATTTACCAGGCAAGGTTTACCCCCATCTTGCTCGCAATTATTTTCTAAGCGGGGATGAGCAGCGAAAGCTTCACCTGCTGACAAAGCACCATTAAAATACTCATTGCCCAAGGTTTCAAGAGTGTAGGGATCGAGACGATATGCTTCAGAAGCTTCCCATAGTGCTAGGAGTTTACCACCCCAATAGATAACATTTGTATTGGCGATATTTTTGAGTTTGAAGTCAAAGATATTAGCTAGCCAACCGCCAGGTTTTTGAGTACCAAAAGTACCGCGATAGAGAATTTTTCCCGCCTTTTGCTCTGCCAAATACCCAGTTGTGCGGACAAAGCGGTTGCGAAAATGGGCCCGACCATTAGTAAAGGTAATTTTGCTAATCATCCCATCCCCATCAAACGGATGATGAAGATATTGACCATTCACATCCAGCAACCCGGGGCCATTTCTAAACAGCGTACCTTGTAACTCTGTAGGAATTTGCCCTTCTAGATCATCAATCCAATAATCAAATTCTTGGGTGAGAGATTGATATCCTCCTTGCCAATCTGCACGAGTGTAGGATTTTTCTGCAACTAGGCTTTCTTGATTTTTAAAACTCTGCATATACCTTGTTTTTTATTGTTACCTTGTAAGAAAATATGTAGCCGCTAAAAAGATTTTTTGCAACTTTGTTGCAATGGGAAGGCAGCGTACTGACTCGACTTTTAATTGATTGCGCTATTCCACTATTTTCGACTCTGGTTCTCTCACTACCAACTCAGACATCAAATTTGGCAAAAACTCTTGTTCCCCATCAATGGATGTCTCAGTTTGTTCCTCAGCAGCAGGTAGCCAGTTGATAAATGGTAGGGGTAACAGCGTACTGAGGTTAGTAATTAGCACCAATAGCCAAAGTGACTCAAAGTTCGTTGCAGTAATCCCCAGCCAATAGGTGAGTAATGCCCCCAATGCTTGAGAAACTGTTCCTGCTGAATTAAATACCGACATCAACAAGGCAAATAACGTTGCTTCTACACCAGAGGGACAAAGCCTTGCTGCTAGCACCATCACTGGCATAAAGGTAATTTTACCCATCACAGTGAGAATAAGACTATCACCCAAACTAAACCAGTGGTCATCTATACCTAAGAGTCTGTTTGTGTGAGTCACTAACAACAGCGTCGTCATCCCTAAAAGTGATGAAAGGACAGTACTCCAAGCAAAAATTACGCGAAAAGGGATGCTTTTGAGGAAACGTTGAAAAATCCAAACACCTGCTAAAGAAGCGAAACTTGTCACCAAGTTTACCCGCCCCAAAAATTCTGGTTCAAAGTGGAGTTCGTTGGTAGAGAAGTAGAAAAAGGCTGATTCAGCATTTGGGGTAGCTTGCCAGATGAAGACAAAGGCTGTTGGTAGCCAAATTGTTTTTTGGGTAATGGCTTGGCGTAGCTGCCCCAGTTGATGTTTGATTGGTAAAGGGTTGGTGTGATTACTATCTTGAGCATCTTTGCTAACGGGGGACTCAGCAATTAACCAAGCTACCCCTGAAACTATGAGAGGGAATAAGGCGGTAATTCCAAAGACAGTACGGGTAGAAAAGTCTTGGAGCAGCAGACCGCTAAAGTATGCTGTTATTAAACCTCCGATCGCAGAAGCACCCCAGCAGAGAGATTGTAGTGAACCAGCTTTTGCTTGCGATTCGCCTCTAGCACGTTCCACAACCAGCGAGTCAACTATCACATCACTCATGGCGACACTAAGAGAACTAAGAGCGATCGCTAATGTGGCTGCCCAGCTAGTATTAACTATTGTGGCCAAACTCACCCAGGAAGCAGTTCCCAATATCCCGGATAAAATCAAGTAAGGACGACGACGATAACCAAATATAGGCAAGCCATCAGAGATAAAGCCAAACACCGGCTTGATCGTCCAAGGTAGGAAAACAATTCCCAATAACGCCGACACCTGGACTGGACTCAGCAGCAGTTCATCTTTGAGGAAAAAGCTTACGGCTAGACGCGATAGCCCTAAAATTCCTTGGACAAAGTAAACAGTGAGAATTGCAATTAATTCCGCATTGGGTTCATTACCCAAGAAGATTTTTTGTGTTAATGAGTCTTTGACCTTGGACAAGCCAGATGATTGAAGCACCATTCGATAAATATTTTTTAAATTTTATCTACTTTCCTATCATATCGATTCTTAAAACCTGGGCTTTAGGATCGGCGCTATCTCAAGTTAATCCTGTAAGCTGAAGCAGAAGTCAATTCGGGCATTGTCTAAGTGGTGTAAAGTGACTGCTCATAAAATAAATCGCAAAACAATTGGGCGAGTTTACTTAAGTAAACTCGCCCTAACTTGTATTAAATATTGACTTTTCGATGTAACTTCTGAAATCCTGCCATAGGCAGACTACGCGAAGTGGAGCCTGGGAGTAAGGCATAGAGAAAATCAGGCAAATCTTACTGAGCTACAATTAGTATCTTTAATAAGATTGCTTTAAAGCAGTGCTATTAAAGTGGCGATCGCTTGAGAGTGACATTCCCTTAATTATCATCAGAAGTGCAAAAGGCTCTTAATGTAAGCCCCTACACTTATGACAATTGCAAAACTGATTTTTTCTTAACTCGACGAGTCATAACTGAAGTAGCACCCACAAAACCAATTACAAAGACTCCTAATACAGAAGAAGACTCAGGAACTGCTGCTGTAACTACATCACCAGTGATACTCTTGTAGCCAGCAGCAACTGTGTGATTATCTGATTCAAAACCAGTTCCGCCAATATTGGTGAATTGAACTTGATCGAAAGTTCCGCCAACATCGTAGAAGTTGATGAACGCAAAGGGTTCTCCAGAATCCTGATTTTTGAATGCCGCATTAGGATTACCGTAGTAGCTGGCTTTATTTGATAACCCTGCGATATAATTGACCACATCAGCAGTGGTCATAGAAAAAACAGTCTGACCTTGTGAAAGAAATGTAAGTACGTTGTTAGCATCTCCAGCAGACCACCAAAGTCCAAAGTAACTTTGTGGGCTTGTCAAATTCAGGGTGGAAACCTTTTGATCGTTACCCGATCTACTTGTATCTACATCAAAATACTTGCCTGTTCCCCCAGCAGCACCATACTGGTCTGGATTCTCGATCAGAGTATCTTTATAGCTACCAATATTTTTTGTTCCATCCTTCCATTGAAAGCCTGTTGCACTGTAACCTTGTGCTTGTGCATCAAAGGTTTGTATATGAGCATCAACAAGATTTGATAAATTTGCATTTTGTACGCCTGCGTTTTCTATTGATATCGCAAAAGATCCAGCCATTGCAGGACGGCTAAGAGTAGCTAAGGACAAAACAATACCAGAAGCGATCGCAGATTTCATTAAAAGACTTTTCATTGTACAATCCTTTTTGTTTTTTATCTTTCGTGTTCTTAGCCTCATTTTGCGATGTGTTTATAGATTCCAACATCAGAGGGATTACTAATTTTTAAATTTGATTATACGCAGATAAAAATGTAAGTCGTTGCGTTTGATTTAGAGGAGAATCACTGATACTATTTTCTGTGATGTCTATCGCTTTATGTAGAGAGTGCGAAGTTATCAGTGCTAAGTTATAAACAAGCTTTATTTATAAAAAGTGCGATTTGATGATTTGCAGGTAGTTTACATTTTTATGGTTATAGGTCAAGAAGAGATGAGGCATTATGCTATTCAATCTCTTTAAAGCCTGTGCTTATCACTTGGCTGAATAGTTTTTAAAGCTGACGCTCAAGATTATCTTAGTTATTCTTTAAGGTAATTAAATAACCTGCATTTTGCTGTATGACTAGCTTCACAATCTTTTTACGGTAGCTTGCAAGAAAATGAAGTACGAAATGCTGGGTTAACTCATCAGAAATAAAGAGTTTCTATATCCTGCCTCCAAACCTCTAGCTTTGTAATTCATGCAAAATAAAACTGCTGTATAGCAACCGTCCACATCAATTTTGACAATACATCACACTGGGATTACTGTGATTTCAAATGTAATTCTTCTTTCTAATTCAAGGGAATACTACGTTCTTTGACAGGTAGCTGTCGCTTGCCTCTCACCCCTTCCCTAACAATTCGTCTTTTTCCAGTCAACTATGCCACCTTAGTTTTTTTTGACATCGGTAGTAGCATGAATTAAACTACCTCTTGCAATCAACAAAAGAATCTTGAGCAATGCATCCGACTGAAGAAGTTGCTGTCCCTACTCGCGTTATCGGTTTAATTAGTGGCACATCTGTAGATGGCATAGACGCGGCGTTGGTAGAGATTTCCGGTACAGAATTGGATCTTAAACTTGAGTTGCTAGCTGGGTTCACATATCCTTATCCAGCCGAACTCAGAGAAAGAATATTAGCAGTTGGTGCAGGCGCTGCCATCTCAATGGCAGAATTGGCAGAAATAGATGATGCGATCGCCCAAGTCTTCGCCCAAGCCGCTCAAAAGATTCAAATTGGTCATCAGTCAGCCACTCTCATTGGCTCCCACGGTCAGACGGTTTATCATCGACCACCTAAAGAAGGAGCAGGGGAGCAGGGGAGCAGGGGGAGAGAAATGCTCACTTCTCACTCAGAACTTAGCACTCGCTTGGGTTATAGTCTGCAACTAGGGCGGGGCGAATTAATTGCCTATCTTACCGGCATTACAACTGTGAGCAACTTCCGCGTTGCTGATATCGCTATTGGTGGTCATGGTGCGCCTCTCGTGCCTAGAGTAGATGCGTATTTGCTCAGTCATCCTGAACAAGGGCGTTGTATTCAAAATATTGGTGGCATTGGTAATGTAGCTTATATTCCACCTCAGCATGGCGACTGGCTTTCAAAAATTCGTGCTTGGGATACTGGCCCAGGAAATAGTCTGTTGGATCTGGCGGTGGAGCATTTAAGCGCTGGTGCTAAAACTTACGATGAAAATGGCAATTGGGCAGCAAGTGGTACTCCTTGTCATCCTTTAGTAGAACAATGGCTCCACCAAGACTATTTTCATCTACCGCCGCCCAAATCTACTGGTCGAGAGTTATTTGGTGTGGCTTACCTGCATCAGTGTTTAAAAGATGCCGAAGCATACCAACTCAATGCTGCTGACATACTGGCAACTCTGACGGAACTGACAGCTGCTTCAATTGTTCATAGTTACCGTACTTTTTTGCCGGAAATGCCACAACGCGTACTATTATGTGGGGGTGGTAGTCGCAATCTCTATTTGAAACGTCGATTAGAGTTGTTGTTGGCATCAATCCCAGTATTGACTACAGATGAAGTTGGTTTGAGTGCAGATTTTAAAGAAGCGATCGCTTTTGCAGTTTTAGCCTACTGGCGGCATTTGGGCATTCCCGGCAACTTACCTACTGCTACTGGCGCACCGAAAGAAGTGCTTTTGGGGGAAATTCACCAAAGTCAGTCCTGAGTTATGCGACAGGAACAATAAAAAATTTCTTTATTCTTCACTCAGTACGGTCTAAACGCCTCGCTACCGCTAACAGCACTGCTATAACTATAGTCTTGGCGGCACTCGATCGAGACAGGGAATATATAAGTGGCTCATACTTTTTTATTGGAACCAGGACGCTGGGCAATGCAAGGAAATTGGCTGGAACGTAATGGTATGCCAATCAGCGTCAAGGGTATGACCTTGGTAGCTTGGAATCGAGATAACTGGTTCACTATGGCCACTAAGCTGATATTTCCTGGTAGCGATCGCTCGGAAATCTCTCTACAATACAAAGGACGATTGCATGAGGGGGAGCGGCAGTATACTTTTTTACTACAACATAATATTTGGGGACAAGTTGAAGGTGAAGGCTGGATTGGTTTAGATACTATTGTGCAGCGTTACTGGGTACTAGGCGATCGTCAGCGTCGTAGTGGCTTTGAAACCCTACACCGGATTTCAGAAGATAGATATTATCTCAGTAGTGGTATCTTAGCGGGTCATTTTTTAACTAACACAATGGAAGTTAGCTTAGAACGTCAGTCAGCCTAATAACATTACAGGCTGACTTTTGTGAGTCTCGGTTGGCAGCCTTTCGATAAAATACAGAAGTTTCCTTTTATATGAAGTACAAAGCTATGGATTTTGAGGCAGTTATTGTTGGAGGCAGATCGCTTTTAGCATCTCCCCTTGGGAGTAGATAGGAATTCTTTATATCTGAATTTTGAGTCATACATTTTGTACCTCACTTATTTGCAAACTGCTGTAACTTTTAACGCACTGCTTTTCTCAATCATCAATGTCTCATGCCTGACCTTAAAGAGTCATCGTTTATTCTCACTCACCTCCTGAGTTGTATAGTATGAAAGAGATGTTTTTAAATTATCGTCAGAATTCTAGTATTTTTACGTAACTGTGTAGTCTGGAGTTCAGTTTTATGAATCCTAAAGTCTCTGTCATTATCCCTGCTTACAATACTGAAGCATATATTGCGAAGGCAATAGAGTCAGCCTTAGAGCAAACGCTCAATGATATTGAACTGATCGTGGTCGATGATGGTTCAAGCGATCAAACTGTAAAAGTCGCTAAAAGTTTTTCTGACCAACGTCTCAAAGTAATAGTTAATCAAGAAAACCTGGGGGTTTCTGCTGCGCGTAATCGTGCCCTCACAGCAGCCCAAGGAGAATGGATTGCTATTCTTGATTCAGATGACTGGTATGAGCCGGAAAGATTAGAAAAGCTTGTGTTGCTGGCAGAGGAAACAAATGCAGACATGATTGCTGACGATCTTTATTTAATCCAAGATGGTGCGACATCTCCTTGGAGTACATTGATTCAAGAAAGTGGAGAACATATAGATAAAATTATCCAAATCGATCCCGTTTATTTTGTGAAAACTAATGTCTATGGACAAGCAGGGTCGAGTCTTGGTTTAACCAAGCCTATATTCAAACGAGAATTTTTAGTTAAGCACGGCATTATATACGATGAAACTGTCAGCATAGCTGAGGACTATTGGTTCGATATGAAATGCCTAATCAATGGCGCTCGTTTTTTTATTGTGCCAAAACCTTATTATTTCTACCGTTCACGCTCTATTTCTCTTGTCCGTCAAAGCATATTGTCACGTCTAAATCAATACTGTGTAGCGAGTAATTCTTTCATGCAACAAGAAGCTGTGAAAAAAAATCCAGCTTTAATACGTGCTTTGTCTTATAATCTTGCGGTTGTTAATAAAAATTTAGCTTACTTTCAAGTTGTAGTGCCTATCAAGCAAGGAAAATGGTTAACGGCATTAACAGAAATGATGAAAAATCCTTACTTTTTTTATGATTTCATCTCTCGATTTAACAATATTATCAAACGTCGAATTGAATACTATATAATGGGCAATAAATCAGTTTTTGATATTTCTTATAATCTTCAGAGAAAACGAAAAAATTCCAATTACTAGTATCAACCTTGGATCGCAACAGTAGATATTTACGTAACAGAATGAAACTCAAAGTTAAAAACCCGATCGCGCAATAAGTATTTGTAATTATCTCTACCTACGAAACAAGTTATCATAACTCTGTAGTGAGTGTGGCACTCCCTTAAGACTAGCTCTTTCAAGATCGCTCCAAAAATATCTTTTTTTCCTTGTGTTCTCTGCGTCTGAAGCAGTTTACAAGTAATTATTTAACCACCCCAGACGCTGAGAACATAGAGGTAAGAGTTTAAAAAGAGATTTATTGAGCAACATTATTACCAACATTTAAAGGGCTACACCCAGCATTTACCAACCCTCTCCACTTTACTGGTTGCGATCGCATAGCTTTATTATCCGGCTATTTGTCACCATAACAGGGCTACTCCTGTCCCTAATGAAGGTTTTTGGTAGATCCTAGAGTTATCTATCTACTCAAAATTGGGCAAACTAAGACTACACCACAATTAAAGTGCAAAATGGTACAAGCGTCATTATAAATCTACTCTTTCTGTTTGTTCGATCTGGTATGTTGCACCAGTTGTAATAACCGTCTCGCTTGCAAACTGTCAGAGCATGGTTTCAGTCCTCCTTTAGAGGATTGAAAAAAGCTAGCACAGCACCGCGTAAATAGAGCAACGATTTTAAGTCGCCAGCCAGAAAGCTTACTTGTATGATAAGATTTTTGGCTTTTTAACTCCGATTTATAGCTTGTGGTACTCATCTAGAAAGTCATTTCTGGGCGTAATAATTCAGACATCAGTTTGAATACACTTTTCCTCGCAAACACTTACAACCTGCTTTTGGATTCAAATTCTCTATGTCAGACCCCAACATTGGTCGCTTACTCAGCAAACGCTACCAACTCCAGGAGTTAATCGGTACTGGAGCAATGGGTCGGGTTTATCGTGCTAAAGATACTTTGTTGGGAGGTGTACCTGTTGCGGTTAAATTTCTCGCTCTATCAATCCAAAATGAAAAGATGCGATTGCAAGACCGCTTTGAGCGAGAAGCAAAAACCTGTGCCTTACTAGGACAAAAAAGCATCCATATTGTCCGAGTTATGGACTATGGCGTAGATGACAATAATACCCCGTTCTACGTTATGGAATTCCTGCAAGGACAAAGCCTAAACAATATTATTCGCAAGCAACGACTGCCTTTACCAAGATTCCTGAGTATGGCGCGTCAACTCAGCCTGGGGTTACAGTGCGCTCATGATGGCATCCCAGTTGATGGCGCAATTTGCCCAATTATCCATCGGGATGTCAAGCCAAGCAATATGCTGGTGATTCAAGATCCCAGTTTCGGAGAATTGGTCAAGGTTCTAGATTTTGGTATTGCTAAGTTATTACAGTCAGATGGGGACCATACAAAATTCTATTTGGGGACATTGGCTTATTCTTCTCCCGAACAGATGGAGGGTAAAGAATTAGACAACCGTGCTGATATTTATAGTTTGGGCGTGATGATGTTTGAGATGCTCACAGGCAAAATGCCACTGGTGGCACCAACTCACTCTTTTGGAGCATGGTATAAAACACATCACTATCAAAAACCCCGTTCTTTTGCTGAGGCTGTACCCGGATTAGAATTACCAAAAGAAATCGAAAATTTGGTGATGAGTTGTCTCGCTAAGGTAGCACGCGATCGCCCCCAAAGTATCACCGAAATCCTCAAAGTTCTAGCATCTCTAGAAAAGCCTGAGTATGCCCGCAAAATTAAGCAAGATAGCCACGCCTTAATTCCTGCTACGACGACGGCTAGTCCTGAGCTTGAACAGAAGACTAAAGCCGATTTGCGGGTATCGTTGTCAAACGATGAAATCGCTCGTGCCATTTCCTGGCCCCAAAATAAACCAATTGCCGATATTGTGTTTCCTCAGTCCATTCACACCAATGGCGAGATTTTACCTGCGCTGTGGGTGATGTTACCACAAGAAGAAATTCAAAAGCGCTTACTCTGTACCCGCTATAACCAATTTCTTTTCATCTCTATTCCTCATCCCATGCTGCTATGGATTACTGTTATCTACAACCACAAGTATGGTGCTAAATGGTTGCCCTATTACCTCGATCTCAAAACCAGTCTTGGTCAAGAAATTGCCCGGTTACTACAGCATACAGGTTACTACCGTCTGTTGTTCTTTGCGCGAGAAACACCAAATCGCTGTACCCATATCTTACTTTCCAGCGTTGCTTCTGCCCAGCGTCAACGACTGCAAGAGTGGGTTGCAATGAGCAATACGTTGATGTCGTCTGCCGACCCGCAAATGAGTAAAAGCTTATTGAAAAATGAGTATGAAAAAATTAAGCCTCAAATTCTGGCAAAACTAGAAAGCATTGATACAGATTCTCCATACGATCTTTCCAGCTAAGAATAATTTCTCAATGTTACATGTCTTACATGTAACCAAAAGGTGGTAACTCAAAGAATGTAAACTTTTATAAACAAAATATATATAAAGATGTAAGTTCTAGTTATATGTATAAAGAGTGAAATAACGAGGCTGCTAAATCAGGGCTGATTAAAAGTTCTCTCTAAAATATTCTTGTGTACTACATTTCAGGAAATTGTAATTTACGCAGGTGCAACTCTCAAACTAGACGAAAGAGACAATATAGGACTTTGGCTAGATAGAACAGTAAGTTTATCCTGCAAAGCTAAAGTTAGGTCTAGACTCCAGCAGACTTACCATCGAAAACTTTACTAGTTGTTAGTTGATTTTGTGAATTGAAATTTTGTGCCGCTCTTGTAAAATTGTTTATCGAAGTTGACGCCCCGACATCCCCAGCTCTTTTCCTCCTTGGAACCCAGCAAGAGAAGGAGGTCGCCCACTGCGACAGTAGAACGACTCTATGCCATAGTGGAACCGGAATCTAAGCCCCACTGGTGCTTAAGAAGCTCCTGATAAGTGGCCTCGCGCACTACCATTTGCTCGTAGAGCTTAACCAAAAAGTCTTTTGCTTGGTCGTGGCTCATATTCTGTACTTGAGTGGCAAATGAGCAGATGCTGAATTGCTGTTCCAAGGATAGTTTCATGGGTTGGTTCATAGTTAACTCCGAAAAAACAACGTGTAAAGTTGATATCGCTTGCAGAAGTCCAAATGGGATAATAATTGGACTTGTATTTGTCTAACATTTGTTCCTCTGTATTAAGGAAGATAACAATTGTTTGACAAGATTGCCCACATCCGAAGTGTGGATTTTTTTGATATGATATCTTGCACCTAATCCTACTGATATACCACCCAAGTCAGCCGAGCCAGATTCCGGAAAATAGGCTCGATTTGGACGAAGGTAGATATAATTACCTCTCTTACTCCTTTCTGCTTTGCACAGGTCTCTTTTGAGGAGATAAGCAGATTTTGTCCCGAATCCGATAGTTTCGCTGTTTGAGAAAAACTAAGATGCTTTCTCCCCCAATATGGAGGAAGCTTTGGAAGCTAGGAATTTTTAGGAGGTTGGGGAATGAATGGTAATAAGCGTGAATTATAGTCGCTCTACCTTATTACGTGCAAGATGTCAATTTACCAATTTTATGCAAATTTAGCCTCATTAGGTCACTTTGGAGGCTAAAAATATTTGTATCAAATTGTAAAAACTAAAAATGCTCGCACTGAACAAATTACTGAGTATATCTACCAGATTTGTCATTTGTCAGTTGGCCTTTGTTTAAGGTTAGTGAGGATCGACTAATGACTATTTTTTATTCGAGTGAGACGATGACAACTGTGATGTTATCGTGCCCTCCATGCTCCTTAGCAGCCTCAATTAGAGAGATGGCGGCTTTATCAAGCCAAGGTGCGTCTTGGAGGCAGCTAGCAATCTTCTGTTCAACGAGTTCTTCTGTGAGACCATCACTACATAACAGCAAGCGATCGCCAAGTTTTACATCTAGTGGTTGCACATCAACCTGATGCAAGTCTTCACGCCCTAAACAGCGCGATAATACATGACGAAAAGGATGGGATCGCGCTTCATCAAAGGTGATGTCACCGATTTTGATTGCTCGTGCAACCCAAGTGTGGTCTTCTGTCACCTGTTCTAATTGCGACTCTCGGAAGCGATACAGCCGCGAATCGCCAACATGAGCGCACCAAGGCGATTCTGGGGCGCGGAAAATCACTGCTACAACTGTTGTACCCATGTCGGCACGTTCGGGATGATTTTGCTGATCCCGCAAAATAGCTTCATTTGCACCCCACAAAGCTTGCTCTAGCAACTCTTGAGAAGATTTAGAAGATTCCCAATTTGCTACCAAATACGCCTGAATTTCTTCGGTGGCTATGCGACTTGCTTCCTCACCTCCCGCATGACCACCCATTCCATCGGCGACAATGAAAAATCGCCCTTCTGGGTCGACATAGTAAGCATCTTGATTATTAGAACGAATAAGTCCCGGATCGCTAAAACCCGTGAAATTAAGTTTCATAAATTTTTTTTTGCAACAATTAATGCATACGATCGTAACGGTCAAGGCGTAAAATTAGTCTGATCAGGATCGCTGAAATCCCTAGTGCAATTAACCCAGGCAGCAGTGCCCACCATACATGATTGCCAACCACTAAGATCGTAGCTGAAAGTGTGAAACCACTAATTAACAGAGCATAGCTCATTGAGAGCTGAATACTGCTTTGGCGCCGCAATAGCCGTTCAGTTTCTATAGACCGAACGCGGAGGCGCATGTCTCCCCGTTCTAGCTTTTCTAGCGTATCCTCTAACCTACGTGGTAGACCAAAGGCAGTACTACTTACCTGAGCCGCTTGACGACTTAATTCATTAATAAAGGTATTCCCCTCAGAACCATTCATATCGGTCATAAGCTGCATTGCATAAGGTTTGGCAACTTCCATAAAGTTAAACTCTGGATCTAAACCTTTGCCTACTCCTTCTAGAGTAGAAAAGGCTCGCATCACAAAAGTGAAGGTTGCTGGAAATCTAAATGGCTGATTATAAGCTATTTCATAAAGGTCGTCACTGATTGCCGCCACCGACTGATTTTCAAACGGCTTATCCATGAAATGATCCAGCATGTACTGGACGGAACGCCGGACTGGGCCTATGTCATCGGTTGGGGCGATCGCGCCTAAATCGATCAGAGATTGGACAACGCGATCGCCATCTTTTTGAGCGATACCAAACAGTGTTTGCATCAGTCCTTCGCGCACATTGGATTTAATCCGCCCCATCATGCCGAAATCGTAGAATATTAGAGCGCCACTTGCACTAATGGCAATATTCCCTGGGTGAGGATCGGCGTGGAAAAAGCCGCTATTGAGTAACTGTAGTAAGTAGGCTTGAGCGCCTTGACGAGCGATCAACTTTCGATCCAAACCAGCTGCTTCTAAAGCTTCGTATTGGCTAATTTTAATTCCAGGGAGATATTCTAAAGTCAGCACTCTGGAACTAGCATAACGCCAGTATACTCTTGGGACATTCACCCAATCGTAGCCGCGAAAGTTCCGGCGAAAAGTATCGGCGTTACGACCTTCGTTAAGATAATCAATTTCTTCCCAAAGAATGCGACAACATTCTTCGTAAATACCTAACCAATCTCTTCCCCGTCCCCATTTGGGATGGTTTTGAAAGTAGCGGGTAATTCCCTTGAGAATTTGTAAATCTATTTCAAATAATTTCTTTAATCCAGGGCGTTGCACTTTCACAACAACCGATTCTCCAGTATGTAGCACAGCTTTGTGTACTTGCCCCAAGCTAGCAGCAGCTAAAGGAATCGGTTCAAAATTATGGAAAAGTTCAGGAATTTTTTTGCCTAATTCTTTCTCAATGGTCGCTTCTACTTGCTCATAGCTAAATGCCGGTACTTTGTCTTGTAATTTGGCTAGTTCTTCTACATATTCACCAGGGAAGATATCAGCACGGGTAGAAAATAGTTGCCCAACTTTAATGAAGGTTGGGCCTAAATCCAGCAGGGTATTGCGAATCCAGACTGCTTGGGTTTTGCGTCTTGCAGCTTGCTTTACCTCAGTCACGCCACCCGGATAACTCCAAGATTTGTTGTATAGCCAAAGTTTGAACAATAAGGTCAAGACAAAAGACCAAATGTCCACAAAACGCCGTCTGCTAGAGTATTTTTCCCGATTCCAACGGTATGCCTTCTCTGAATAACCTTGTTCCATATCCTTTGTGTACCGTTGGTTTGCAACCGAATCACTTGAAAGAAAAGACACTCTGATTCCTAAACTGTTTTTTCTTAAGTGTCATTTGTCATTTGTCCTTTGTCATTTGTCATTTGTACATAATTTTTGACTAATGACTAATGACCAATGACCAATGACTAATAACTAATAACTAAATTTATGCAGAAGTTCGGCGATAATGTTGCAATTCTGTTCGTAACAGGGCAATTTCTGCTCGTAATTCATCAATATCTGCTTGCAAGTCACCTGAATCAGAAGTGGTTTGTCCACTACCTGTAGTAGCTTGGCCAGAATTAGCTGATTCTGCTGACCGATTTGCCCGCTCTAGGACTTCTTCTGTAAACTGGCGTAACTGCTCTCTAGCTTCTGCATCAAATTTGCCCAGATCGCTCAAAGCATCGGTCAAGGCGACCTCTAAACGCTCATTCACTACTTCGGCTACTGCTCTGCCTACGAAAAAGGCTTGTACTAGTGGGTTACTCATAAATTTTTGTTACGTTGATCCGCAAGAGAATTATAACTTGCCTGTATGCTTTACGGCTTCTGTTGGGGAGTTAGAGATTTAGAGTTACAATATGCCAATTCAATAATTCGCAGAGTTTACAGGCATACAAAGAAGAGTTACACCGGTCTGCAATAACATATATTGTGACATTCCAGCAATTCTCGATAATATTTCTCTGGTGTACTGGGTAAATAGGTTGTCATTTGCAAAGCTTCCTCTCTCAAGTTGAAACTTTGAGTAATGTTAATCCGGCTGAGGAAATCGATATCGTGGGAAATTACCCAAATAGCACCTTGATAGTCATTTATACTTACTAGCATTTGTTCAACGGTTTCAATATCTAGATTATTAGTTGGCTCATCGAGGATGAGAAGATCGATTTCTGAGATACTGATTATTGCGATCGCTAATCTTGCCAACTCACCCCCACTCAGCACAGAGGCGTTTTTCTGAACGTCATCATATTTAAAGAGAAAGTGTCCTAACTGTTGACGCAAAAGCTGATAGCTGAGATTAGGATTAGCAGCTTGCATATTTTCCAGAATTGTGCATTGTCGATTTACCAATTCGTAGGTTTGATCGAGATATACAGCTTTCATCGCTGGTGCAAGCAAAACCTTACCTGACTCCAAAACTGCTGTTTGGTTTTCCATTCCCAAAATAGCTTTTACCAGACTCGATTTACCAGAACCGTTTGCGCCGATAATGGATATGCGATCGCCAGAGGAGATATGCAGTTGAATATTTTGAATCAAGAGACGTTCTGATATCCTAAGATTTGCACCCTGGATATTAATTAGATTCCGGCATTTTTGATTTTTTTCTTCTAGCTGAATACTTGTAACTTTCGTAGTTTTGACTTTCGTCTCTGCAACCTTTTGATTAGCCTTGGCTACTGCAAGCTCATGTTTCTTTTTTGCAGTTCCGGTAGACACCTCAGCTTTGGTTTTAATCAGTCCTGCTGCCATTCTATCAATACTACCATTCAGAAACTTGGCGCGACCGTTGCGGCTAGATTGGGCTGCGCGTTGCTGTTCTTGTATAGCCGTGGCTTGGGTATGTTTGTGTTCCTTTCTGGCGACTTCGTGCGATCGCATAGCCACCTCTAACTCTATTTCTTTCTGTTCTCGATATTGAGAAAAGTTGCCTCTATATACTTTCAAACCATCAGGTGTGAGTTCCCAAGTAACATCTGTCACTTGGTCTAAGAAGAAAGGTTTATGTGAGACAATCACAAACGCGCCAGTGAAATTTTGGAGAAATAGCCTTAAGCCTTCTAAGGCTTGCAAATCCATGTGGTTAGTTGGCTCATCTAGCAACAGTAAGTTAGGCTGTTGAGATAATCCGATCGCCAGAAATAGTTTTGTAAGTTCTCCACCACTCAAGTTAGTAATTGATAAAGATAAGTCAAGTATTGTGTGGAATTGTGTTTGTAGAATCTCCTCAATATTCCACCATTCATCTGAGATGGAAATTAAAAATTCAAGTACTGTATCTGCTGTAATTTGTTGTCTGATAGTGCTGATTTGTGGCAAATAGTAGACAACACCATTACGCAAAACAGAACCGATGCTGGGGCTAATTTGGCTTGCGAGTATCTTTAAGAGGGTTGATTTTCCTACCCCGTTGCGACCGACTAAAGCAATGCGATCGCCCGCCTCAATACTCACCTGGATTTTTTGAAACAAAGTTCTATCCAAGCTGAGTTCGTAGGCTAAATTCTCAGCTAATAATATTGATTTTTTCTGCATTATTCTCAAACCTCAATTCGCAAAATTCCACCCGCGTGTTCACAACATTTACGGGTTTAGATACAAAAGATTTAGCCGCAGATCCTTGTCAAGCGGTTAAATGTAGATACGAATGATGACAATATTCTTAATACATGACTATGTGAAGTAACCCTGTCAAACTACTTGTGTTTATTCTTGGTTGACATTTGTTGCTTTGGTGCAACAGGTGTTTGGTACTACTTCATTTCTGCTATCTCGTTGGAGTTGTGATGAGGTTTGATATTGACTACAGTGTAGCATGAAAATATTGCGGAAGGCGAGGAGGCGATCGCGTAGCGTACCGGAAATCGCTCTTTCCTGTGGTTAATAAAGATTTTTAACCGCAGAGGCACAGAGAACGCAGAGGTAAGATATTGAGGAAAGATTTATAATTTTACATGAATTGTTTCTGAGGTCATCTGCTCAACTAATATTAACACTTGAAGAAATAACACAACAGGCACAACAAAAAGCAGAACGTTTAGCAGCAAAACTGCGGGAGTTAAATATCGATCCAGATACAATTTAGGCTACTGCGATATCTTCTCTGCGAGACGCTACGCGAATGATGGGCTTCGCCTACGCATTATGATTATTCTTCTGTTTCCAAACTAACTCCTTGATAAATATCGCTGAAGGAAATTTGAAAGTCTATTGACTGGAGCGATAAAATTGCATCCACTGATTCGTATTCAGTTAATACCCATTGACCATTAGCATTTTTATTAAACTGCTCAACCAGATATTCATATTGGTCAATCATTATATATTCTTGTAGTTCGGGAATGGAACGATAAAATCTAAATTTATTGGTTCTGTCGTAGTTTTGGGTCGAGTTGGACAAGACTTCTACAATAATTGAAGGATTTGTCACTTGAGTAGTGCCATTTCCTTCATATATTGGTTTTCCCGAAATTACCATCACATCTGGATAGGTGTAAATCCGATAACGCTGTATCCACAATTTGACATCACCCATGTATATTTTGTAATTTTTACCCCGCATCGTCAATTTAAAATTGGCATAAAAATTACCTGCGATTTCATTGTGATTAGTCGTACCACCAGGCATAGAAACTATTTCTCCATCTCTATATTCATTTTTAGATTCTGATGTCTCCTCTAGTTGTAAATATTCCTCTGGGGTGTAGTATGTTTTTGGTGTTTGTGTTTGCATAAAAACCATATCTGGGAAATATAAATTACAGAGAATAATGCTTGGCTAAAAACTCTTCAGCCTCAACCCTATCTTTAATCACTCCATCCAAGGTAGCAGCAACTACATCATCTAATATTTGCCGATACTGTGGCCCTGGTTTGTAACCAAGTTTCTTTAAATCATTGCCATTTAATAGTGGCTGCACATTCGCCCAAACTGTTAAATATTCCCAAATTTGATGTCTAATTTCTCGCGGACTTGGCAAAGCAATTAAAATCAGCATTGGTAAGTCGTACTGTCGAAGCAACTGCACTACTTGACTAGGGCGTTGCAAAGTGGGTAAAGATTTTATTACTTGACTAAAGCTTTGGGTTAACTTTTTCAACCTAACAATACTATCCTCTTGTAATTGCAGATTTTGTGCTACTTTAACCCGATATTCAGGTGTTAGGTGGGCGATTAATGCTTCTACACGCATTTGCCAGTGAATGAGAGTTTGTTCAGCATCAAATCGTCGCAAACAACGTTCTAACAAACGTAATTGCCGCAGGAGTGAACCATCTAACTTGAGGGTAGGATGAATACATTGCAACGCCCCTAAGTTATCGAGTAACTGCAAAGCTGATTTCCAATAAGGGGCTTCTAGGATGTGCTTTAATTCTGTTTTTAGTCTAGTTTGCAGGGCTGGAGTTTTGCTATTCTCTTGAGCAGTGCGATCGTAAACGCCACTGTTGATGGCATAGCGGATAAACTCTTCAGTTTGCGGTTCAATTTCAAATCCGAAGCGCACGGCAAAGCGCACGCCGCGATAAATGCGGGTAGGATCTTCGATAAAGCTGTTGGGGTGTAAAACCCGAATTTGTTTAGCTTGTAAATCGAGTAAACCGCCAAAAAAATCGAGTAATTCACCTGAGCGGGGAGAGGTGAGCCGCAAAGCGATCGCATTAATGGTAAAATCTCGACGATACAAGTCTTGACGAATCGAACTCGCCTCAACTTCTGGATTCGCCGCCGGGTAAGGATAAAACTCTGTTCTAGCCGTGGCAATATCTACCCATAGCGAATCGAATTCTGGGTCTTTGTGCCACAACAAAGCAGCAGTTTGAAAAGCCCCGTGGATTTCTAAACGAGCCGCAGGGTAAAGTTGTTGGAGTGCTTTTGCTAGTTCCACACCAGCGCCAACATCTGCTGATTTGTGAAAGCCATCAACTACTAGGTCAATATCTTTAATCATCAAGCTACCTACTGTCTCAGCTAACAGCAAATCCCGCACCGCACCCCCGACAAGATAAAGATGCCAACCCCGTTTTTCGGCTTCTTGCGATGCGATGGTGAGTAATTGCCATAACTGAGGAGCAAGTTTATTTTGCAATTGCGGGAGATTAATATTACTTTTCTGTCTCTCTTCTGTCCCTTCTCCGTTTTCATCCCTTTCCTGATGTAATTCCCGCAAGACATCAGTACGAGTAACAAGACCAACTAACTGCTCATTTTCCAATACTGGTAAGCGCCCGATATCATAAGTCACCATTAGCGACTCAATTTGTGGCAGTGTTGTATCTGGTGTAATTGTTTTAAGATTTCTTGTCATGTAGCCCTTGACTGGCGCATGACTAAAGCCGTGGTGTAAGGCGATATCAATATCTCGGCGCGAAATAATGCCTACTAGTTGCCCTTGAGTATCGACTACAGATAAACCAGAGTGTCCATAGCGTAATAAAATGCGCTGGGCTTCGGCAATTGTGGTTTCAGGCAGAATCGTGCGGACAGGAGAAGACATCAAATCCCTCGCGGTGGGGGGATGGGGAATTTGCGCTTTTATCCCGTCAAGGAGTTGTTTTAATATTGCTTGTGAATCAACTCCTCTTAGGTTTAGCGATGCGGCTTGCGAATGACCGCCGCCTCCTAGAAGTTGGAATAATAGGTTAAGATTTGTTTTGGGAATTTGCGATCGCCCAATCACACTTAAGCTTGAATCCCCTTTACCTAGATACTCATTAGCCAACAGTAGGGCATCAATTTCAGTTAATTCCACTAGTTGCGATGCCAGACTCGACAACCCCGGCACAAAAGCATCTGTTTTAAGAGTTACCCAAGCAACCGTATATCCACGCAGACAAAGATATTCTAAATTTTCCAACGCCTTAGTTAATAACTGCTGCAATTGCAAAGACAAGCCAGGGTCACGGTAGTTAGAAATTACCGATAAACTCGCACCTTGTTGCATCAACCAAGCCAAAGCTAAGGCATCCCGTGGTGTGGACTGGTCAAATGTTAAGGAGCCAGTGTCAACGTGAATACCTAAAGCCATTACAGTTGCTTCGGCAGAACTCAGGGAAACTTGCTGTTGTTGCAATTGCTCCACAATTAAAGTTGTGGTGGCTCCTACTGAAGAAATATGCGATCGCGTCGCGGCAATATCTGACTCTTGTCCTAAGTGATGGTCATAAACTATAATCTCTCCAAGATGGGGTAAATCTAACCATTCAGCAGCTTTACCCAAGCGATCGCGCTGTTGAGTATCCACCACAGTCAGAGAACGAATTTTTTCAGGATTCACCGAACGGCGTTCAATTAGCGGATATTCATCCCGATGCAATGCTAAAAAATCCCGTACAGGAGGGTGAGAACCGCCAGTCAGCACAATCTTACTTCCTGGTAGTAGGCGCGTTAATCCTACAGCTGCTCCTAGTGCGTCAAAATCTGCTGTTGTGTGGCAAAGAATTAAATCCATAATTAAGAGTCATTAGTCATCGGTACTTAGACAAAGGACAAATGACTAAAATGTTGCAATTTCTGCTAGCTTAAAAATAATAAGAAAGTGTCAGTGTCGCCCTTTAGGATATTCTATCCTTAGTATTTCGCTGTATTGGGAGAAGCAAAAATGACCATAATATTCCAATTTGCCTTGATAGGTCTAGTCCTATTGTCTTTTATCCTGGTTGTGGGCGTTCCTGTTGCTTATGCCACTCCCCAAAATTGGGGTGAATCTAAAAAACTGATCTGGGTTGGCTCTGGTGTCTGGATTGGTTTGGTATTTTTAGTTGGTTTGTTAAACTTTTTTGTCGTGTAGGCGACCGCTTCGCTCTGGCGCAGGCACATAATATAAGAACTAGAGGGGCAGAAAAGCCAATGGTCTTTGACCAAAGGAGAAAAGAAGAAATTTTTTCCGATTTCCTTTTTTCTAACCGTGCTTTCCTGCTCCTTTACATTTAAATAAGAAATGTATATTGGCCAGAACTATAGTTGATTAAGAGGCAGTCATGGCAGTTTTCGAGGGAACTTTTACCCAAACGGAGCCTTTCCGGTTTGCAGTGGTGATTGGTCGATTTAACGACCTTGTTACCGGAAAGCTGCTAGAGGGATGTCAAGATTGCTTGAAACGCCACGGTGTAGATCCTAACCCCCAAGGTAATCAGGTTGACTATGTTTGGGTTCCGGGAAGTTTTGAGGTACCTTTAGTAGCTCGTCAACTAGCACTTTCCCATCGTTATGATGCTGTAATTTGTCTAGGTGCAGTTATTCGCGGACAAACACCCCATTTTGATTATGTATCCGCCGAAGTTTCTAAAGGCATTGCCGCCGCTAGCTTTCAAACTGGAGTGCCAGTAATTTTTGGCATTTTGACAGTAGACACTATGCAACAAGCCTTAGAACGGGCAGGCATCAAAGGTAATCATGGTTGGGATTATGCGATGAATGCCCTAGAAATGGCAAGCCTGATGCGGCAACTGCGTTCTAACCTAGCAGAGCCATATTCTCGTAACAGCCAGTCTTTGCCAGCCTCTTTTCAAAGTGCCAGCATCGGCAATTTAACGGCCGAGTCAGAAGAACTAGGCTAAATAAGTCATTTGTCATTTGTTATTTGTCCAATGACTAATGACCAATGACTAATGAACGCGATGTGCAACTTATTTTTAGAACCCCACTTCCATTCCTCTCCCCCACAGGGAGAGAGGCTTTGATTATTGCTCCCCTTCCCTTGTAGGGAAGGGGTTGGGGGTTAGGTTTGAGAGAAAGTTGCACACGGCGTTAATGACCAATGACCAATGACTAATGACTAATGACTAATGACTAATGACCAATGACCAATGACCAATGACCAATGACAAAATAAAGGGGTTGACAATAAGGGATAAATCTGAGATATTTGTATATGGCAATTGATTGCGGGTGTGGCTCAGTGGTAGAGCGTCACCTTGCCAAGGTGAATGTCGCGCGTTCGAATCGCGTCACCCGCTTCCAAATAAAACCTCTTGAAGTTAAAAATCTCAAGGGGTTTTGCATTTTTAGGGTGCATTAAAATCTTTGGCGATTCGCGCTGTATTCCTGTGAATCGTTCCCAACTTTCAAAAATTTCGCAGATAGGTAGAATATAAAGTAATTTAGATATGGTGGATAGATTTTACCCATCTAGTAAATAATTGTTCCAATTATGGGGGAATTCAAGCATCTTAGTCTCTTAAAGTTTATGTATATCAGAAATGTCAGACACTGCTGACTGAGATTTAAATGTATCTAAAAATAAATCTCGAAACTTATGCACGGATAGCTGAATCGTATCTGGATATTAAGGGATAACCGCTCCTATGCTCTCAATCTAGTTTTGTCTAGATTTTATGTAGAAGGAAATTTTAAATAAGATTGTCAGTTGCGGGGAAAGACTACAAACAGAAAACTCCGTAATGATAGGAAAATTAGGATACTTAGAGTCTGCTGCATCTACTGTTTGCAATCATGGCGATATTTGCATCGCTAGTCCATGTATACAAAGAGAGCAATTCATAGTAGCAGAAGCTTCTATTGCATTTACCAAAAGATTATATTGTCGTAGTTCGTGTAAAACACGCTCAAGTTACTAGAACGCTTGTGCAATCTCAAAAACCTGAAAAAATAGATTTCAATACTGACTACCCCTGTCCTTGTCGTCGCCGGGGTCAGTTAATTCCGATTACGTTGACAGAAGCATTTGGTTGCGATCGCTGTCAGCAAATCTTTGTAGTAGAAGATAATGGTCATGTCCTAGAACAGCTTTCTACCACCTATCCCTATAAGCGGGCTTGGCGTTGGATGGGAAATAGTTGGCATGTTGTCCATCCTCGCTTGGGAGAAAGCTATCTGCCTATAGCACTTGGCATTATTTTCGTGCTAGTGATTATATGGCTGCCGTTAGCACTGCGATTAGCAAATGGTTCCAGCATTATTGCTTGGGCAATGGTGGCGGTACTATTAGCTATTCTGCCAGCATTAATGGTCTGGCTTACCTACAGACGTTAACTCAATGACTGTTGAAGTTTTAGATGACCACCCCGAACCAATTACTAGCGCCCAACGAGCCTATCAAGCTTCGCTAAAGTTGGGGATCACAAAGGGAGCAGATCGAAGTCGTGCAGTATTGGCGATGGCACAAGCGCTTGAGCGCTCATTTGACGACATTCTCGAAGCCAATACCTTGGATTTAGAAGCTAGTCGAGAAATGGCAGTGCCAGAGTTGATATTAGACTGGCTAAAGCTGACTCCCACAAGGCTAGAGATGACAGTAGACATTCTACAACGGTTGGGGGAATTATCAGATCCGTTGCGGCGCGTCAGAACTGCTGATTATCAACTAGGAGATTCCCAGAGTTACACCCAATTAATGCCCTTGGGAGTGATTGGATTTATTTATGAAGCATTCCCTGATTTAGGGGCGATCGCAGCGGGTTATTGCATCAAAACTGGCAATAGTATAATTCTCAAAGGCAGTACTGAAGCTAGCCATTCCAACGCCGCTATCGCTGAGGCACTGCAAAATGCGATCGCAGAAGTTGGACTACCTCCGGGCTGTGTAGAACCGATCGCAGCCGAAGGTGGTGCTTCCATTCGGGATTTAGTCACCCAAGACCAATACGTAAATCTAGTTATTCCCTACGGACGTACTAGCTTGATACAGCAGGTAGTGCGACAGTCAACTTGCCCAGTATTAAAATCAGCGATGGGTAACTGTTACCTCTACTGGTCGCTAAATTCCAGCTTAGAAATGGTGCGCTGGATGATTCTTGATAGCCATCAAAGCGAACCCGATCGAGTTAATGCGATTGAAAAGGTACTCATTCATCGTCAAGCCTTGCCATCATCCTTAGCAGTTCTGTGGAACAGCTTGATGGAAAAAGGCTTTGAAATTAAAGGTGATGCGGAACTAGTACAAGCTTTTCCTCAGTTACACCTAGTGAAGGAGGGCGAATGGGGAAACCCTTATTTAACGAAGACAGTAGCTTTTAAACTGGTAGATAGCTTAGAGGGTGCGATCGCCTGGATTAATGAACACAGCAGCGGTCATGCCGACTCTATCGTTACTGAATCCTATCAGGAAAGTCGGCAGTTTGCTTTAGGAGTTAACAGTGCCTCTACCTACATCAACACTTCCCCGCGTTTTTCCCGCAACCCCTCGCGGGGAGATTCAGTGTTTCTCGGCATGTCTAACCAAAAAGGTCATCGTCGGGGATTTATCAGCCTGGAAACCTTGACCACCGTCAAGCACATTGTTCAGGGAAATGGCAGATTTTAAATGGGGAATGGGGAAGCAGGGGGAGAAAGAATAAAGAACTAATGCCCAATTCCCAATCTTAAACTTAACAAAATCTTAATTTCTGCTTGATCCTGGATTGCTAGGTTCCTTGTATTTACATCTGGGTAGAGGTGAATATGGAACTTATAGATGGCACGCGCCTCCTAGCAAATCGGTGTAGACGGCGGAGTTTTTTGTTGGGTGCAGGATTCTTAACGGGGTTAACAATCGCTAGCCAATGGCATCCCGTATTAGCTAACTCAAGGTTTTCCGGCTATCCCTTCAGTCTTGGTGTTGCCTCTGGCGATCCTTTGCCGGATGGTGTTGTCATCTGGACACGACTGGCTCCAAACCCACTCTCTGGAGGTGGAATGCCATTGGTAAATGTGCCAGTGCGGTGGCAAGTTGCCCTTGATGAAAACATGAGACAGGTTGTGCGGCGAGGAACAGTACTAGCAACACCAGAGTTAGCACACTCAGTTCATGTTGATGTGCGTGGGCTAGATCCTGACCGTTGGTACTGGTATCAATTTGAAGCGGGTAGGGAAGTTAGCCCCATTGGACGGACTCGCACAGCACCAGCATTTTATAGCTATACCCAACAACTAAACTTTGCTTTTGTCTCCTGTCAAGACTGGCAAAATGGCTACTATACGGCTTATCGGCATTTAGCTGAGGAAAATCTCGACCTTGTAGTTCATCTAGGTGATTACATTTACGAATACGGGCCACAATCTGGTGGACCACGCCAGCATAACAGTCCAGAAATCATCACTCTTGCAGATTACCGCGATCGCTACGCCCTGTACAGAACAGACGAGAGTCTCCAAGCTGCTCATGCTGCTTTTCCCTGGATTGTCACTTGGGACGATCATGAAGTTGACAACAACTACGCTAACTTAACCCCCGAAGATAACCAAACCCAAGAGGCTTTTAAGAAACGCCGAGCTAATGCGTACCAAGCTTACTACGAACACATGCCTCTACGTGAATCTTCGCTGCCGAAAGGGCCAGATGCACTACTTTATCGGCGGTTGACTTTCGGTAATTTAGCCGAGTTCAATGTCCTAGATACCAGACAATACCGCACTAACCAACCTTGTGATGATGGACTAAAGCCTCGCTGCGCCGGAGCTTTTGATCCAAATGCTACCATGACCGGCTCAGAACAAGAGCAGTGGCTACGAAAAGGTTTAGATCGGTCGCGATCGCGCTGGAATATAATTGCTCAACAGGTTATGTTCGGCCAATACAATTTTAATAGTAGTCCAGGCTCCCCCGGGGTATTCAATATGGATCAGTGGGATGGCTACGTGGCTGCACGGAATCGACTATTAAATTTTCTCAACCAGCGTAAACCTTCTAATCCAGTAGTGATTAGCGGAGACATTCACTCTAGTTGGGTACACGATCTGAAGCTTGATTTTAATAACCCCAACTCAACAACGGTAGGCACTGAGTTCGTCGGAACCTCAATTACTTCTGACTTTCCCACATCATTTATTGCTCCAGTTCAAGCTGCTCTACCCAACAATCCCCATACTAAGTTCTTTGATGGTGCTTACCGAGGATACGTCCGTTGCAAACTTACCCCAGAATGCTGGCAAAGTGACTACCGGGTTGTCTCAAGCATCGTTGATTTGAATGCCTCTGTCAAAACCCTAGCTTCCTTTGTAGTCCAAAACGGACAACCAGGAGCGCATCTAAGTTAACGTCAATTCTATCAACCTCTCCCTGACTTAAACTAAATTTCAAGTCTCTCCCTCTCCGAGTTAGAGAGGGACGGTTTTAAGTACTAAAACCAGGGAGAGGTTTTGTTGGTATAAAATATTACTTTATGATATTTAACCCGGAAGCGATCGCTTGTTCAAGGTTACAGCCAACCAATTATTCTAAAGAGTTATTTGGGAATTTCTTTGCAATACTTAACTAACTTCTAATTAAAAAAAGTGAACATAGATTAACAATGATAACTAACATCATATTTTATTAAGTTAATCAGACTAGATTGAGAGTATGCTTAATAATTGGAGTCTAGTTAAGAAGTTAAGTAACTAGGTGCAAATAAACTTAAACTTTTGTTGAGATTTTTTTACTTTGCTATTTGTTTGAGTATTAAATACTAAGAAACAAAGTTTATTTGTGCGAACTTCCTAACTAGTAGTCTGTCAAGTTTAAATTGATGGGTAAGAAAGTTTGTAGTAAGGACTTAAGTCCTTATTTTCTAAGCACTAAAGTGCTTACTACAAACTTTTCATTACTAGCTTGACAGACTACTAGGTTATCAAGTAAAGCGGTGAAAATCCGACTTAAGCCAAATACTAACAGCGAAAACAAAAGTAAACTTAAAAACAATTACGTAAGATGATAAACAAAATTTTGCTGACTGTATCAGGATTGGGACACGCAGAAGAAATGCTCAAAACCCTGAGAGAAATCCCTTCAATTGAATCTGCGAAAGTTACAATTTTGCATGTTGTTCAGGCACAAAATACTGCTGCTACCATGACAACTAAATGGGAAAATGGTGGTAAAATTCTGGCTAATGCCATTCAAACTTTAAACTTAGATCCTAGCCAGGTTTCTTCAATTTTGCGCGAAGGCGATCCCAAAGATGTAGTTTGCCAAGTAGCTGATGAAATCGATGCTGACTTGATTGTTATGGGTTCACGCGGACTTAAGCGACTGCAATCTATTTTATCGAACTCAGTCAGTCAGTATGTTTTCCAGCTATCTTCTCGCCCCATGTTGCTGGTGAAAGATGACATTTATGTTAAAAGAATTAAGCGCATTATGGTGGCAATAGACAATTCTGATTCTGCAAAAAACTGCTTGAAATTGGCACTATTTTTACTGCGAGATATTCAGGGAGGCCAGTTAATTTTGGCAAATATTAGTACAGATTTAGGCGGTAAAAAATCAGAAGTAACCGAGGTTAACTCAGATAAAAATCCAGTTTTAGCAGCCGCAGTTGCAGAAGCTCAAAAACAGGGCATCCAATCTCGTTGTTATATCAGCAGTGGCAAACCTGGTGAAGAAATTTGTCGGTTGGCAGAGGAGTTGAATATAGACTTATTATTGCTCGGTTCTCCAGATCGTCGTCCATCCATCGCTAAGAGTTTTGTTGATATAGACAGACTCATCGGATCTTCCTTGTCCGACTATGTTCGCGTCAATGCCACTTGTCCAGTACTGTTGGCGCGGACGATCGCTTAAACTAAACAGTGCTGAGTATAAGAATTGTTTTAAATAGTAGAGAAGACTGTAGGGGTAATTCATGAATTGCCCCTACACGAATGTTATCAGTTAGCGGTTGATAAATAAAACCCCTACACTACATAGTGCAGGGGTTAATTATTTTATACACGAATTCTTAACTATCTTTTCCACCTTGGCGGCTAGCTGTTTGGATGTACAGGATTAGTAAAAACACAGTGGGAACTAATACGAACAAAATGCTCGCTACGAACCCCAGGTCATTAACTTGCATGGCAAGAAAGCCTCTCTTAAATTTCCAGTCAACAAGATTAGGATACCATTATCAATGACAGAGTTAGCCCAAATTTTTTACTTTCTCAAATGCTAACCACGGATGATCCCAAAAATTTAAGGCTTTGTGACTACACTGACTGAGCCATTCACTAAAGTTTGACAGGCAAGACGGTAATTTTCCGGCTTTTTCTTGAATTTACGATTTTCTACATCTGTGCGGGGAGAAAGATTTTCTAGTCCTTCGACTATCTCGACAACGCAAGTGCCACATTGACCATTACCACCACAATTGGTCATTTTGCCAATAAATGTATATATATCAATGTCATTTTGCATGGCTTTGAGTCGGAGATTTGCACCATCTGCCGCCACGACTTCTTTATTCTCTTTAACGAATTTGATATTACCCATAACTGATTTCCTCCTTGACTCTAAGCTTGGCTTTCAAGGCTTCATATTGACATGGCTTGATTCATATCTTATTTATTATATTAAAACATTACAAAATATTAATAAATGTTAATTTTATAAAATATAGTGCCATAAAAAATAGAACAGGCAATATACCTGTTCTACTCAATTGAAAAATAAATTAACTTACCTAAATCCCACGGCTGCTTGCCAAACGAAAGCAAGTAACAAGAAGAATACAGGGATGACTGGGAGAACGTCTACCAAAGGATCGAAGATTTGGTAAGCTTCAGGCAGTTTTGCTAATAAAAGTGCTGCTTCCATGTTTGTTTAAATCCACCTATCCAACACAGCTTTCATAATTGAGAAGTATCTTAACATGGATTGGTCATTGGTCATTGGTCATTGGTCATTGGTCATTGGTCATTGGTCATTGGTCATTGGTCATTGGTTATTGGTCATTAGAAGAGAAGAACTTTCTG
>NZ_NOLI01000230.1:0-6659 GCF_002245975.1 Nostoc sp. 'Peltigera membranacea cyanobiont' 213
TCCTCAATCCCCTATCCGTTCATCTCCTGGACAAAATTTGTATAGACATTACCCTGCAAAAATTGTGGAGTTTCCATAATTTTTTGATGGAACCCGATAGTGGTAGGTAGTCCAGTAATGGCACATTCGCGGAGTGCGCGTTTCATGCGGTTGATAGCAGTGGGTCTGTCTGGGGCCCAAACAATTAACTTGCCGATCAAAGAATCGTAATAAGGCGGGATTTGGTAATCTGTGTAAACGTGAGAATCAATCCGAACACCAGGGCCTCCGGGCGGCAGATAGCCACTAATCCGTCCTGGAGAGGGGCGAAAGTCATGATCTGGGTCTTCAGCGTTGATCCGGCACTCGATCGAATGACCCCGCAAAACTACTTGCTCTTGGGTAAGCTTGAGTCTTTCCCCTTGAGCAATCCGAATTTGTTCGGCAACCAAATCTATCCCAGTAATCATCTCTGTTACAGGATGTTCCACTTGAATCCGGGTGTTCATTTCCATAAAGTAGAATTTACCCGATCTATCCAAGAGAAACTCGATAGTGCCCGCCCCACTGTAACTAATGAATTGGGCAGCTTTGACAGCAGCTTGTCCCATTTTCTCACGCAGGTCTTGGTCGAGAGCCGGACTGGGGGCTTCTTCTAGTAGTTTTTGATTCCGGCGCTGAATTGAGCAATCGCGTTCGCCTAAGTGGATGACATTACCGTAGTTATCCGCCAAAATTTGAAATTCGATGTGGCGGGGACGTTCAATAAATTTTTCGATGTAAACGCCAGAATTTCCAAAAGCTGCTCCTGCTTCCCCTTGGGCTGCTAGGAAAAGTTTGACAAATTCATCTTCAGAACGAACTAGGCGCATACCCCGCCCACCACCGCCGGCTGTGGCTTTGATCATCACTGGATAGCCGATATCCTTGGCGAATCTTAATCCTTCTTCCTCAGATTCTACTAACCCCTCAGTACCTGGCACTGTCGGGACTCCAGCTTTTTGCATGGTTTCTTTGGCAGTGGATTTATCGCCCATCAGCTTGATAGATTCTGGAGTTGGGCCGATAAAAGCAATATGATGGTCGGCACAGATTTCTGCAAACCGGGCATTTTCTGCCAAAAAACCATAGCCAGGATGAATTGCAGTGGCATTGCGCGTCAGGGCTGCGGCAATAATATTGGGAATATTCAAATAACTTTTACTGCTAGCTGGTTCGCCAATACAAACCGCTTCATCAGCAAGTTGAACGTGGAGAGCATTCCGGTCAACGGTGGAGTGAACCGCGACTGTGGCAATTCCCATTTCTTCACAGGCGCGGAGAATGCGAAGGGCGATTTCTCCCCGATTGGCAATTAATATTTTGTCAAACTTCATTTTTTAGTTTCGATATCATTACCAGTAGATTCACATTTTCCCCGATCCAACTTGAAACGACGCTTCCGCATTATTTAAAATTATCACAGGAGATTCGCCACCCTGATTCTAAGCAAACTCGCATATTGTAGGCTTGCTGCCTTTACAGGTTTTACTACACTAACAACATTGCTGCTGTAAGTCTTGGCTAGCTTACCAAACTGGGCTTTTGCGATCTGCGATCGCCACTGGCTCATGGCGGGTACGCGATGCCTGCGGCGGGCTGCGCCTACGCACCGCATCTCCCACAGTCGCTCTACCCTTTTTAATATCACTTGTGCAGATGCTAAATTTCTGTCAGTCTGATACCGCCTTGAAGAAATTTATATTTTTGAGAAATATAACTTTAGATATCACCTTACTATAATTATTTTCTTATGCTATAGTCTATCTTTAGACAAGTCGTGCGGATGTGGCGGAATTGGTATACGCGCACGCTTGAGGTGCGTGTGGGCAATGCCCTTGGGAGTTCGAGTCTCCCCATCCGCATATTTTTGTTTGTCAAGGGTCAATAGTCAAGGGTCAATAAACCTGAGACTATTGACCCTTAAATCTTGGTATAGCTCTGTTTTTTATGCTTTTATAGAGATACGTGAAGTTTTGTAAAAAGCATTGAGTATTACTTTTACGTCGATAAATAACTTAAAACAGCCAGCAGCTTGGCATCGCCTCACTCCGATTTGGCAAGGAGGGGAGGAAGTAATTCAAAAAAGTTTACCTCACACTCAGCTAGCACCTGCTTGGCAGCTCATGCTTTTGGGTGATGGCTCTCCTACACGTCACTTAGAATTGCTTACAGGCGAGTCTGTAGAAGTAGATGTGATTGATATGTCATTGATTGGCATGGACTTGGATGCTGCACCTGATTTAATTCAAGCTGTTCCGGGGCCGCGACTACGGCGACAAGTGTGGCTGCGGACTGCTTCTGGTCAACGATTAGCCTATGCTACCTCATGGTGGGAAGCTAGTCATGTAGATGAGTATTTGCAAAATCGTTCATTACCAATTTGGGCAAGTTTAGCTCGTCTCCGCACAGAGTTGTATCGGGATGTTCGCGGGATTTACTATGGTGACTCATCGGCGCTAGAGTCTGGTTTTGGAGTAACTGGGCCTTTTTGGGGTCGCCATTATTTGTTTTGGCATCATGGACAGCCACTAACCCTAATTTATGAAGTCTTTTCGCCTTATTTAACTAAATATTTGGGGGCTATGCAATTAAATTCTCAAAATCAGTAAAAGCCTGCGATCGCAACTGAGTTAAACCAAGTAGCTGAAATCTTACAATTAAATTAATGAGTTTTCGGTGATGATTTGCCGTTGTTAGTCCTACTAATGCGAGCAATAAAGGCACAAGGAAAGATTTAATGAATACTGTTGTTTTAAATCTAGAACCGATTGCTCATTTAACCGATGAGCAATTTTATCAATTGTGTATTGCCAATCGTGATTTAAGCCTGGAAATGAATGCAGGCGGGGAATTAATAATTATGCCACCAGTAGGAGGAGAAAGCGGAAATCAAGAAGCAGATTTAATTACAGACTTAAATAATTGGAATCGTCAAGCTAAATTAGGGAAAGTTTTTAGTTCTTCAACTATCTTTATACTTCCCAACGGTGCAAAACGTTCACCTGATGCTGCTTGGATAAAATTGGAGCGGTGGGAAGCTTTAACACCAGAACAACGAAAAAAATTTCCGCCACTTGTACCCGACTTTTTGATTGAACTGCGATCGGAGACAGACAGGCTTGCACCAATTCAAGAGAAAATGCAGGAATACATTAAAAATGGTCTGCGTTTAGGTTGGCTGATTAATCCTCAAGATCGTCAAGTTGAAATTTACCGACTTTTGAAAGCTGTAGAAGTTGTGCAAATGCCAGCAATTATTTCTGGAGAAGATATATTACCTGGATTTGAGTTGCAAGTATAAGAGGGTTGCAAATTACACCTAAATAAATTTTCCAACAAGCAAGAATTTCCTACTGATGTTAGCAAGAAAGACACGAGGAAAGGTTTCATGAATACTGTTGTGCTAAATCTAGAACCGATTGCTCATTTAAGCGATGAGCAATTTTATCAATTGTGTGTTTCTTCAACTATCTTTATACTTCCCAACGGTGCAAAACGTTCACCTGATGCTGCTTGGATAAAATTGGAGCGGTGGGAAGCTTTAACACCAGAACAACGAAAAAAATTTCCGCCACTTGTACCCGACTTTTTGATTGAACTGCGATCGGAGACAGACAGGCTTGCACCAATTCAAGAGAAAATGCAGGAATACATTAAAAATGGTCTGCGTTTAGGTTGGCTGATTAATCCTCAAGATCGTCAAGTTGAAATTTACCGACTTTTGAAAGCTGTAGAAGTTGTGCAAATGCCAGCAATTATTTCTGGAGAAGATATATTACCTGGATTTGAGTTGCAAGTATAAGAGGGTTGCAAATTACACCTAAATAAATTTTCCAACAAGCAAGAATTTCCTACTGATGTTAGCAAGAAAGACACGAGGAAAGGTTTCATGAATACTGTTGTGCTAAATCTAGAACCGATTGCTCATTTAAGCGATGAGCAATTTTATCAATTGTGTGTTGCCAATCGCGATCTCAGTCTGGAAATGAATGCAGGCGGAGAATTAATAATTATGCCACCAGTCGGAGGAGAAAGTGGAAATCAAGAAGCTGGACTGATCGCTGATTTAGAAATTTGGAATCGTCAAGCTAAATTAGGGAAAGTTTTTAGTTCTTCAACTATCTTTATACTTCCCAACGGTGCAAAACGTTCACCTGATGCCGCTTGGGTAAAATTGGAGCGGTGGGAAGCTTTAACGCCAGAACAAAGAAAAAAATTTCCGCCACTTGTACCCGACTTTCTGATTGAACTGCGATCGGAGACAGACAGGCTTGCACCAATTCAAGAAAAAATGGAGGAATATATCAAAAATGGTCTGCGTTTGGGTTGGCTGATTAATCCTCAAGAGCGTCAAGTTGAAATTTACCGACTTTTGAAAGCTGTAGAAGTTGTACAAATGCCAGCAATTGTTTCTGGAGAGGATATATTACCTGGATTTGAGTTGCAATTATTATAGTTTGTCCCAAAAAATATTGCACTCATTATATGGTGCGATGGTGTCCCGCCGAGCGTAGGCGATCTCTACTGAGCAAAACCAAATACGTGAAATCATACAATGAAATTATCAAATTTGGTAGTACTGCCGTAGACTAATGAGTTTTCGGCAATGGTTTGCCGTTGTTAGGCGAAGGAATTAATCTTAGCGAAACGTCCTACTAAATTCAACAAAGCGTGTTAAAAATGGTAACTGAGTCAAAAACACAGCTTTTGAAAGACTAGGGAAAGTTGATTATCTAAGTAGCATCAGCATCTAAGGTAGAAAAATTTAATCCAATTAACTGCCTTAAAGAATGGTTAAACCAGTTGATGTACTTGACTAATCAAGCAAGTAATGAGTTTGCAAGTATAAGGTATAGGTTTCAATGGCACCGCCTCTTGTGTCTGTTCCGATGAAGAAAAAAAAGAAACCGTCTCTGGTGCTGACGCTCTCGGCTGCTGGGCTATTGATTGGTGCGGGGACTGTAGGATACTGGTTGTTAAGCCAGAGACAAATATCTTCTGGTGATTTGCTAGTAGGTGCAAATATTATTCCTGGTGATGCGCTTTTTGCGGTTTCTCTGACAACAGATCCCCAGCAGTGGCAGAAATTGCGGCAGTTTGGGACAAAAGAAACCCAAGCAGAACTGGACAAAAATTTAGTAGAATTGCGCGATCGCTTTCTGACTAATAATGGTTACGATTTCCAGAAAGATATTGCTCCTTGGGTAGGCAATGACGTTACAATCGCAATTCTTGCCCCAGCAACAGCGAGTAAAGCTGCACCTAAACCAGTTGCTACCAATGAAGATGCTGCCAGCGATCAGCAGTCGATGGTAATGGTATTGCCAGTAAAAAATCCAGAAATCGCCAAAAACATTTTGGCACAACCCAAAACCCTTAAACAAGGCAAATGGATTGACCGGATTTATCAAGGGATCGCTATTAAACAAAGTGAGGGACAAGCAGGGGAAAACTTCTCAGCAGCATTACTCGATGGGCGTTTTTTAGTCATCACTGATAGTCCCAAAGCCACAGAACGAGCGATCGATGCCTACAAAAATCAAACATCCCTAGCGACAACAGGGGGCTTTGCTGAGAATTTTCCAAAAATTGCCAACGATCAACGCTTTGGGCAGTTTTACGTGAATGTGCCAACAGCAGCCAAAATAGCCGCAGCTTCTCCAAACCGCCCTCTACCTGCTCAAGTTTTGGCTCAACTGCAAAATAACCAAGGTTTAGCAGGGACAATGACTTTAGAGGCAGAAGGAATCCGCTTTAAGGGTGTTTCTTGGTTAAACCCTAATAGTCAACGGGTGCTAGCGGTGGAAAACAAAGCTGGGAAAATGCAAAGTCGCGTACCAGCAGAAACCTTAATGATGCTTTCGGGGGGAAACTTACAGAGGTTATGGGGAGATTACGTTTTAACATCTCAAGGAAATCCCCTCTCACCGATCGCACCAGAACAACTCAGAGGTGGGATAAAATCTCTTACCACTCTTGATTTAGATAAGGATTTGCTCAGTTGGATGAAAGGCGAATTTTCCTTATCAGTGATTCCTAGTACTCCAAAAGAAGGTTCACCAGACAATTTTCGTTCGGGTTTAGTGTTTATGGTACAAGGCAGCGATCGTAATTCAGCCGAAGCATCCATAAAACAGCTAGATGATGTGATGAGAAATCAATACCAGTTTCAAGTCCAATCTGCGAAAGTTGCAGGACAACCCGTTGTTAACTGGGTTTCACCTTACGGTACTTTAACTGCCACCCACGGCTGGTTAGATGGAGATGTCGCCTTTTTAGTAGTGGGCGCTCCTATCACTGATAAGATTGTTCCCAAACCCAACAACACACTAGCTAGCACGATCCCCTTCCAACAAACAGTTCCTACAGAACCAAATCCCACAAATGGTCAATTTTTCCTGGATGTGGAACGAACGGTGAAAAATTTCCCTTTACCAACTCTAATTTCCAATCAACAAACTTTGCTTGATGCAACCCGTTCAATTGGGATGACATCCGCCGTCAGCGACAGTCGTAGTAATCTTTACGATATTTTTATAGCACTCAAAAAAGTTAGTAACACGACTCCCTTGCCTAGTCCAGAAAGCAATAAGGGCAACTCTGCTAGATAAGAGAGCAGGGGGCAGGGAGCCGGGAGC
>NZ_NOLI01000231.1:0-6359 GCF_002245975.1 Nostoc sp. 'Peltigera membranacea cyanobiont' 213
GTTGGGGGGACACCCAAAGATTATCCAATTAAAGATTATCCAATTGAAGTCCATCCACTCAAGGACGCGCCCCTGGCTTCGCCACCCGCGCCCCCCACCCAAGAGAGTGTGTGTGAAAAAGAAGAACTTGATTTAACAACGAAAGAATCAACCCCAGAAGAACCAACCCCA
Source organism: Nostoc sp. 'Peltigera membranacea cyanobiont' 213 (assembly GCF_002245975.1). Taxonomy (NCBI): domain Bacteria; kingdom Bacillati; phylum Cyanobacteriota; class Cyanophyceae; order Nostocales; family Nostocaceae; genus Nostoc; species Nostoc sp. 'Peltigera membranacea cyanobiont' 213. The sequence goes on from NZ_NOLI01000231.1 coordinate 172, forward strand.
CAACAACCCACTTCGTTGTCAAAAAATTCCGAGTCTTCGCAACAAAGCGATAATCCCTCAAGAGGATCAACTATTGTGGGCGGGTGGTTCGAGAAATCCGAACAATCGAATAAGCCGCAAAGAACCTGTCCCTACAAGACAGCCCGGAACGTGAAAGAACTGATTGATGCTTGGTTAACAGACCCGACTGCTATGAGTGATGATTGTGTGCCCCTGCTTGTTAGAGACTCAATCAAGTGGAATCGCTGGGTTTTACCTTGGCGCAATGGAGAGCGAAAGCTAAATAACCTCTACCAGAACTTCAACCCGGTAGTCGTGGATTTCCTAGCACAAGAACTAGCCACTAAGTCGAAACGCTCCGCACGACAGGAAATAGATCATGCGATCGCAGTAATGAACACTTGGGAGAAAACCAAGGGGGGATGGACGAATTTGAATCAGCGCTATCAGCAAGCTCATAGTGCCGAAGCTCAACGCCTTGCCCAACAAAAAGCCATACAAACGGCTCATGCTGCCCCTAATGAGTTGAGGGCAGTACTACCCGAAATCAGACAAGCGCGGAGATTTACCAAGACAGAATTCAGGAATAAGGAGTCAGGATTCAGAATTGAAGCTTGTGCAGCTGCGGGATGAATCATCGCTTCAAACAAGAAATTTCTCGTTAATTCTGACTTCTGAATTCGATTTACAAAAGTAGCATAGCAGGAGAAAAAGTGATGTTTTCACCAGATTTTGCCTCAGATAACGTAGTTTCAATGCCTAACCACTTACCACCCCAGGCGATAGAAGCTGAAGAAGTAGTACTCGGTGGCATTTTGTTTGACCCCGAAGCGATCGCTCGTGTAATTAAGATTTTGCAACCAGAGGATTTTTACGTCGGTTCGCACAAGAACATTTACCAAGCCGCAGTCAGATTACACCAGTCTCAGCAACCAACAGATTTATTATTTGTCATCAGTTGGCTAGAATCTCATGGCTTGTTGCATAATGTCGGCGGGAGAAATAAACTTGCGTCCTTGCTTAACTCTTGCGTGTCAGCAGTTAACATCGATGCCTTAGCAGAATTGATTCGAGAAAAAGCGCAATTGAGAGCGGTGATCCAAACAGCTTTACAAATGGCGCGGGAAGCGATGGATGCCCCCTTGACTGAAACTACTGCCACTTCAGTCATCGAAATGGGACAACAAAAGCTTTTAGAGTTGCGCCAATTAACTGTGCCTTGTCAGATGAAATTAATGGCTGACATCATCCCTGACGTTTATGCCGAGATTGAGGCTTCCAATAACGGTGAAGATGCGATTGAGGTAAACGCCCCCACCGGATTCTACGATTTGGATTCGGTAATTGGCGGGATGCCCTTCGGTGCTTTGACCGTTGTTGGAGGCCGCGGCGGAATCGGCAAGTCCACATGGGCATTAGATATTGGTATTCGGGCTGCTGCTAGCGGCTTAACAACCGCTTATTTCGCTTTAGAGATGTCTGCCTCACAAATGGTCAAAAAGACCCTCGCAAGGTTGGCAGCGCCCCATGTTCCTGCTGATCTGCTTTTTAAACGCAATGCACTCCGGGAATCTCACTGGAATCCTTTGGCTCAAGCTTGTGCTGACGCGATGGCGCTACCATTTTGGTTGAATGACAACCCTGTAATCACCACCTCACAAATCAAGGGTGATTTGCAAGATATACAAGCTCGTTGTGGGTCAGTCAGTTTGGTGATCGTGGATTATGTGCAGTTGATTGAACCAATGCGCCGTGAACGTGGCGAAAATCGTGTACAAGAAATTGACTCCATCTTGAAACAACTCAGGGCGATCGCTAAACAATTCAATTGTGCTGTCTTGGGTTTAGCGCAGTTAAAAAGAGAAGTTGATTCACGTTCTGAAAAACGTCCAACTAAAGCAGATTTTCGAGAATCGGGAGGATTTGAACAGGAGGCTGCTGTCATGTTGGGTTTGTATCGGGAAGATTACTACGATAAACAGACTACCCAAAAAGGCATTTTTGAAGTTTCAGTTTTGAAAAGTCGGTTTAGTAGTGAGACGACTGTTAATCTCTTGTTTGATGAAAGATTTGGACAGTTTAAAAATTTGGCTAAATCTAATTATTAAAACCCATGAAAGCGCTATCTGTTCGCCAACCCTGGGCATGGGCAATTATTTATGCTCTCAAAAATGTTGAAAACCGTGGCTGGCCCATTCATTATCGCGGCGACATTTTGATTCACGCAGCCAAGACTTGTACCAAAAGAGAGTATCTGTTAGCGAAAGAATTTTGCCAAGGGATGGGGGTAGAAATTCCAGAACTAATCTCTCTCCGTCGCGGTCAAGTCATCGGTATAGTCACAATAGTAGATTGCAAGTTCTCACAAGTTGCGTCTGGTTGGGGGATGCCTGAGCAGTACCACTGGAAACTGGAGAATCCACGCGAAATTACACCGATTCCCTACATTGGGCGGTTGGGGATATTTGAAGTACCCGATGATTTGGTCATGGAGGTGGCTGCATGACTCAAACAGTAATAGCTGAGTTATCTGCAATACCCGAAAAATTCTTAGAGGACGACCTTAGAGCTTCACAACTGCATAGCCAAGGATGCCTCTATCCGTATCTCGAAAAGAAAAAGCTATTTGATGGCTCAATAGTTTTTTACCCACGAGTTATAGGCCAACGTGACCCAAACAACCCGACTCATTACCGATGGGGATATAACTGGGAGGAACGAGTTGATGGAGTATGGAAAGGTCGAAGTATAGGCTCAATTCCCCCTGGCGCTGTCCACATGATTTGGACACTACAACAGCAGGGGGCAAGCAGGGAAGATATTATCGCCTTTATCAAAAAAGCGAAAACCAAAAAGACATCGCCAAAATTAGATGTCTGCAAAAATTTTGATAACACAAAATTAAAACCAGTTCTTCCAGATGATGCTCCGATCGCTGTAGTACTTTTCGCGGGTGGCGGCGGGATTGAAGCGGGGATGGTCGAAGCCAGGATTCGCCCAGTCATTGCAGTAGAATTTGACCCAAGCAAACCAGACTTGAGCAGGGCGATCGCCAAAACCCATCACCACAACTTCAGCGAGTATGGCTGTAGAATAATACAGCTAACAGTTCAAGAAGTAGCACGGTTAGGATTTCTAGGTTTTCCCCGCCGCCCCGACTATCTCCACGCCTCCCCGGTGTGCGCCAACTTCAGCCAAGCTCACACAGCCAAAGCTGGTAAGGGTATTGAAACGGCTGATGATCTGACGGCAGCGATCGCAGTAGCAAAAGCCATCCGACAGTTGCAGCCACGGGTATTCACTCTCGAAAATGTCCCACGCTATCAGAACAGTCAGAGCTTCAGTATCATTCTGCAAGTTCTGGAATCAGAGGGATACTCGGTCGATTACAGCGTGGTCAACATGGCTGACTTTGGGCTACCCCAGGCGCGGCGGCGGTTAGTTTTGATTGCCAGTAGAGGGTTTCGCGTTGCTTTACCTTCGGGTGCTACACCTTGTGGTTGGTATGAGGCGATCGCCAATCTCATTCCTATGATGACCGATTCTCAACTACTCCCCAAACAACAGCAAGCTTTGGAGAAATTTTTAGCCAGGAATGCGCCAACACCGTTGCTAATAGAAAGAGTTGGGGGACGTACACAGTCCAAATATAAACCTGGAAATTTACCTTGTAATACGATATTGCGGTCGCACTTCACAGATCACAAAGGCTGCAACCGTAGTAAGTTCGCTGATATCTGGTTGCCTGATAGTACGGTTAAGTCTTTGTCTATTGAGGGGGCGGCAGTCTTGCAAGGATTTCCGTGTTGGTATGAGTTTCCAAAAGAGACTGCTACGGCTGGGTCAATCATTGGCTACTCTGTACCACCCAGTTTTGCCGCGCAGTTATTTACTCACATACAGAAAACTTTTATCAGGAGCATTTTTATGACAAACCGAGAGCAACTCACTTGAAATGTGTTGCTACAGGTAAGGAAGAGGACGACCAACAAGCAGGGGACAAAAAAGAAGAAGCACAGAGGTTGTGCGGTGAAAGCGAATTTCCGCCTTCCGCCTGCTTTAATGGTTTTCTTTCCTTAGCGACAGTTCACATCTGGGTTCGCAGAATTTTATTAGTGGGATAGATTCATAGCTGCCTTCAGCAATAACTGCCCTCTGCCTTTCTCAATGAGTTATCTCAAAAAGATTAAGGTAAGGATTCAGGTGGCAGAGTATTGACAAAGGGAACACTTGAGGGGGAATATCACAAATATGAACCAAAACCTGCCTCAAGATTTAGACAGAGAAAGCTTGAACCAGTTGTCGAAGGAAGAACTGGTAGAGATAATTATTGAGCAGAGCAAGGTAATACGTGAGTTACAGAAAATCATCTACGAACTACAGCAAGAAATAGAGCGTTTAAAAGTCAGTCGAGATTTAGACAGTTCTAATTCGTCGAAGCCACCGTCTGGGGACATCCTCAAAAAGAGTGAAAACAAAAAAGCACCCTTGGAAGAAGAACCGAACTACCCCAAAAGAAAACCAGGTGGGCAACCAGGGCATCAAGGTAAGACTCGTAAAGGTTTTGGCAGAATAGATCGTTGTGAAATCTTACGTCCTACGGATTGCGTTTACTGTGGTCAAAAAGCATTTGCGTCTGTGGCAGTAAAAGTAGAAAAGCACTCGGTAGCGCAATTAGTTGAGCGTCCAATTGAAATAGTTGAGTATCAACGCCATACCTGTGTGTGTGAGTGCTGTGGAAATATACAAACAGCCTCATGGTCGCCAGATATCGTTCCAGGGCAAGATTTAGGAGTTAGATTACAGGCGTTTTTAGGATGGGTAAACAATTATGCACACATGCCCTATGAAAAACAACAAGAAATGTTATGGGAACTGGGTCACATTGAAATTGGACTGGGAACGTTAGTTGCAACCAATGAACGAATTCAAAAAGCAATTGAACCGAGCATTAGTGAATTAAGTGATTGGGTAAAACAGACACAACCTAACGTCCATGTGGATGAAACACCTTGGTCAGTTAAAGGAGTCAAAGAATGGTTGTGGGTAGTTGCCAATTCTGAGTTTTGTCTATTTACTGCGGCTGATACTCGTTCACGATCCGAGTTAGAAGCGATTTTAGGGACTGAGTATACAGGAGTACTTAGCAGCGACGATTTTAGTGTCTACAATGGTTATGCTGTAACTGATCAACAGAAATGTTTGGCTCATCTACGCCGTCACTTCAAAAAATTAATTCAACTTCCAGGTCTTCACAACCAAGCTATTGGTGAAGCGTTTGTTCATTTAATTGATGAAGCCTTTAGAAGTTATGCTCAATGGTTTGAGACTCTTGACTCAAGCAGTTACAACGATTGGGTTAATCAATTCAAATCTAAACTGCAACAAACCCTCAATCAGTGGATTGATCTCGCGGGAGCTACAGCAGCAAACCTTTTACGTTCCTTGCGCAATAAAGCCCATCAATGGTGGTATTTTCTTGAAAACCCGGAAGTTCCTCCTGATAATAATCAGGCTGAACGAGAGTCCTTCGGACACGCTTCGCGAACGCTGCGTTTGGCTGTGACAAGACGTAAGGTGAGTGGTGGTTCCCGTTCGATGGAGCGGTTTCAACACACTGCCGATTTGTTGACTGTGGTGCAAACCTGCCGCCGTCAAGGTCGGTCTGTGATTAATTTCTTTATACAAGCACTACTGGCTGATTCTCAGTCTCGCCCGTCTTTGCTTCCTAAATATTAGACCTGAATCCTTACAGATTAAGGGTAAGTAATTCGGATTAACTACCAACAGTTTTGAAATCATTTTAGTTAAAATGCCCTAATTAAAGTGCCTAGAGTTGGCGTACCTAAAACTGAAGAGGCTAAATTCCCTGGGATATTCCCATCAATTATCCAGCAGTCAATCCCTAAACTAGAAATAGTCAAAAACTCCTCAACTTTCTTCGCCATCCCGCCAGTAACATCTACTGATTTGCTCTTGCCCAAGAAAGGTTTAATCTGAGAGTAGTTAGCTTGAGTAATATTGGAAACTACTTGCCCATCTTGGTCATATACACCTGCATAATTCCCAACATTTATTAGTCTAACTTTAAACTTACCTTGAAGATAGAAATATTTCGCTAGTTCTGCAAGCATTGCATCTGTCGAGAGGACAGTACCACCAATAGCTTGATCTAGAACGACATCACC
>NZ_NOLI01000232.1:0-6323 GCF_002245975.1 Nostoc sp. 'Peltigera membranacea cyanobiont' 213
CTACTCCCCCTGCTCCCCTAACTCCCCAATCCTAGAAGCCAAAATAAAGTTATAACTCTTGTGGAGTAATCACATAATGCAATCAGCAAACAAACTACCGCGATGGTTAACTATAGGATTGGCATTTCCTATTGCTATTCTCAACGGTTGGCTATTAATCCAGGTTGTACAGTATTTTCAACCCTTGGTCAGCATTATCGCCGCCGCCATCCTACTGGCTTTTGTCTTGAACTATCCCATCCAGTTTTTGCAAGAACAAGGGGTAAAACGTAATTTAGCGATCGCAGGAGTGTTGCTTTTAACTCTAGTGATTTTAGTCGCTTTAGGCATCACCTTGGTTCCGCTGATTATCCAGCAACTCAACGAGCTAGCCAATATTTTGCCCAGTTGGATTGATTCTGGAACTCAGCAACTGCAAGCCTTCCAGGATTGGGCGTTAAGTCAACAACAACTTCCCATTAATTTAAGTGGTTTATTTACCCAAGTTCTCGATCGATTATCTAACCAACTTCAGTCCTTTACTGGTAGAATTCTTGGTTTTGCCGTCGATACTATTGGTATTGTTCTCAACGTGCTACTGGCGGTAGTGCTGACTGTCTATCTAATATTAAACGGCGAGCGTCTTTGGGATGGAATATTTCAGTGGTTTCCCCATAACATTGGGTTAAGATTGCGGGAATTACTGCGAGAGGATTTTCAGAATTACTTTATCGGTCAAGCAACATTGGGAGCCGTGTTAGGTGTGACAATTACACTGGCATTTGTGGCGCTGCAAGTTCCCCTGGCTTTGCTTTTTGGCCTCGGTATTGGTTTGTTTTCTCTCTTCCCTTTTGGTACAGGAGTAGGTATTGCTATAGTCAGTCTTTTGGTGGCGTTGCAAAACTTTTGGTTAGGAGTTGAAGTTTTAGGTGTAGCTGTTGCAATCGACCAAGTTAATTCTAATTTTATTGCACCTCGAATTCTTGGTAATTTGACTGGTTTAAATCCTGTGTGGGTAGTGATTTCTTTGCTATTAGGGGCAAAATTAGGAGGAGTGCTGGGTTTGCTAATTGCAATCCCGATTGCCAGTTTTATCAAGGGTACAACTGATAGTTGGCGGGCTGGAGAGTTTAATAAGATAGATGATATTGTGTCAGAGCCTGTTACGGTAACAACTGAAAAAGCAGGAACTTATAGTTAGAATAAAATATGTACGTGAATAAAAACAGCTGATTATTTTCGTCCTAATTTTTTCCGGCTCCTTTTTCTAAATAAGTTAAGAATTTAGGTGAACTGGGATTGCGATCGCGAACTCAGTTCCTTGGCCAAAAACCGATATGCACTCCAACTGACCACCGTGTTTTTCCACAACAATTTGATAGCTGATAGATAGACCTAATCCAGTTCCTTTCCCAACGGGTTTAGTTGTGAAAAATGGATCGAATAATCGCTTTTGCAAACTCTCTGGAATCCCAGGGCCATTATCGGAAATGCGAATAATTACTCGATTGTCATTGGTTAATTGAGTCCGAATGCAAATTTTTCCTTTATCTATTAATAATGACTCTTCGAGAGCATCAATAGCATTCGCCAAAATATTCATAAATACCTGATTAAGTAACCCGGCGTAGCATTCTACTTGGGGAAGCTCGCCATATTCTTTAATTATGTTGATGCTTTTACCGATTTGGTGGTTTTGGAGACGACTTTGTAAAATTACTAGGGTGCTATCAATACCTTCATGGATATCAACTAATTTTTTGTCAGATTCATCCAGACGAGAGAAGTTTCGTAAGGAAAGAATAATTTGCTCGATTCGCCTGGTACCAACCTCCATAGAAGTGAGAAGACGGGGGAGATCGGTAGTTAAAAAATCCAGTTCAATTTGTGCGATCGCAGTTTTAATTTCCGCTTCTGGTTCGGGATAACATTGTTGGTATAATCTAATGAGATTGAGTATATTTTGACTATATTCGATGGCGTGGACAAGGTTCCCAGCAATAAAGTTGACAGGGTTGTTGATTTCGTGGGCAATACCAGCAACGAGTTGTCCTAATGCAGCCATCTTTTCATTTTGAATTAATCGCGTATAGTTTTGCTGAAGATCGCAAAAGCCTGCTTTGGCAATTCTAGATTGTTCTTCTACTTGCTGTAGGTGAAGGAGTGTTAATACATGAATTTGGGAGTAGGCTAAGAGTAATTGATGAAAATCAACCACCTTATATTTTCCAGACGTAGTTTTAACTAAAATCGGCTCATAGGTGATTTGGGGTGGTTGTTGTAAAGTTGCCTGAGTAGCATTGACAATGAGCGTATCTTCAGAAAAGACTAATATCTCTGTCTGGAAAAACTTGTAAAGAATTCTAATCGGTTTTATGGAAAATAGTGCCAAACTGTAGGGATAGCTCATCTGCTCAAAAAATTTCCGCCGGGAAATCATCCCCACATATTGTTGATTATTATTAAGGATGATTCCTGGTAATAAAGGCTCTTGCTTAAAGAGGATAGCTAAATCATTGCCGGGACGCTCTACTTCGATGTGAACTTGCCAAGAGGGTAATTCCTGCAAAGTTGATTCTAATTGCAAGTTCGGTTCATCAGCTTTTGTTGTACCACCAATAATGGGCATACTCTCATGTCTTGACTGCCGAAGTAATATTTCTGGTAACATTATGAATACCCGTCTCTAGAATTTCAAAGTTCATCAATCGTTACAAACTTATCTTTCCCAGATTGCTGTCCAAAATTCACAGTGTAGATGCGGGAATATAGAGTACTTCAGCAAATCCAATATTTTGATGACTGCCTAGATGTTTAACTATTAGTGAATTTGGTAACTTAGAAATTCAATCTAGCCATTTATCTATTAAATAAGAATAATTTTAGTTATAGGTCTTAGGGACTTCCAAATAAAAAAATATCCCAAATTTTCTTGTGGGATGGGCATCTTGCCCGTCCCCAATATTAGGACGGGCAAGATGCTCATCCCACAAAATTGATAATTTATTTCTTGGAAAGCCCTTATTACTTTTTATTGACTTGTTGGACAAAGGTATTCAAGGCAATTTGCATCACCTTTGTGTTGACTCTGGGCAAGATAAAAAACCAACTCTCACCCATGTTTGGCTGGACAAAGCCATAGCTGTACAACCACTGGTAAATAGAGCGATGGAGAGTCTCTCAACGCTAGAAACTATCTTTACCTTGTGGAACTGGATTTAAATTTTATGAATGCAGTGAAACTGAAACCCAAATTTGTTTGCGATCGCACTACCTTGCAATGCTCCAAAGGGTCATTGCATCGATAAAAATGGATAAAGTCGAGCTAAGGATGAGAATTTTACCACTTCATCCTTTCTAAATGTAATACATGAGTTCTTTCTGCTTTCGGATCGATCTTCGTTCGCAAAGGTCTTGGAGTGTATATTTTTCCAAAACGGAGTTAGCAGCCTGACGTGCTTCCTGCCAGACTTCCTGAATTAGCTCACCTTCTACCGTGTTGGGAGTCGGCTCACCATCAGATACAACAATATCTGACCCTTCCATGCAGCTAAAAGCATCCAACACTGTAATTTTTCCAGGATCTCGTGCCAGAACATAGCCACCTTTGGCTCCGCGTATACTCTTAATTAAGCCTCCACGCCTTAATGTTGCCAGGAGTTGTTCCAAATAGCGGTTTGGTATGTCTTGTAAGACCGCTATTTCTCGAATTTGTAGGGCTTCACCGTTAGGGTAGCAGGCTGCTAACTCTAACAGGGCTAGAAGCGCGTATTCTGATTTGTTAGAGATTACCACAGGCGTAATATTTTAAACCCACACTTAAATATACAAAGTCCTTAAGTTTGTTTCCCTAAGCTATTGTTAAGAAAAACTTTACAATCAACTAATTGTTGACCGGCTAACTCTACTTTAAAGACCTTCAAGCATAGAAGCAATTATATTTTATTTTTAATTCAATAAATAAAAGTGATTGATTATTCTCCAGTCTTTTTGAGGTTTAATTGACTCAAATAATTACTCTGTCTTGGTTTCAATCCATTAGAAAGCAACAAAAATTAATAGCAAACCAATCAGAGATAAAAGCAGCATTCGTGCAAACCGTTACACATACAAATTTCTCGAAAATGGCAGAATGACTGTAAAGGTAGTTCCTGTACCGATCGCACTTTCGACAATAATCTCGCCGCTATGTAAATCTACAGCCTGCTTGACGATGGACATCCCTAATCCTATTCCTGAGATATTACCTGTATTACTGGCACGATGGAAGGGTTCAAAGATGTGTTCAATGTCAGAAGCAGGAATGCCAATACCAGAATCTTGAGTTTGGAATATAGCTCGATCGTTGGCAGTGGTGACAGAAAACTTAACTGTGCTGCCAATGGGAGAGTATTTTTGACAATTCGACAATAAATTACTTAAGATTTGCCGCAGTAGTTTAGCGTCTAAGTTAGCTGGGGTGCATTGGCACTCACTGCTAAAAACGATCGCATGTTGGGAGCGATCGCTCTGTTTTAACTCTTCTAATAGATCGCGGCAAAATTCCACCAAATTTAGAGGTGTGGGATTAAACTCTAACTTGCCTGTTTCATCTTGATTCAACACTGATACATCATTCAGCAACTGGGTTATATGCATAACAGATGTTTGAATGCGACGCAGGTGAATCTGTTGTCGCTCGTCGCTCCATAGATGGCGATAATGTTCTAGTAGTTCCGCAGAAGAGTGGATGGTAGCTAAGGGGTTGCGAAATTCATGGGAGGTGGTAACGATCAAGCGGGATTTAAGTTCGCTAAACTCTCTTTCTTTGGCAAGCGCTTGTCGCATCGCCTCTTCTGCCCATTCCAGCTTGGCTTGAGTGCGCTTGCTTTCGCTAATATCCCGCAATAGCCACCGCAGACCAACTAAGTTACCTTGTTGATTGCGGATAGCAGCTACCTTCACTGCTACCATAATGGATGTTTTGTCACGCGGTCGCAGGTTTACTTCCCACTCTTGCATTTTCCAGTTGGGAATTGCGGCGCGATCGCGCAGATGATTCAGTTTCAAATGAAAAGCAATCAGTTCTTTCTCAACCACAAAAATTGCAAGAGGTTTGCCCAACAGGAAATTCTTTGAGATGTTCAACAGAGTATTTGCAGCAGAGTTAGCTTCTTGAATTACTCCTTTTGGATCGGTCACTAAATAGGCATCTGGTACTTCCTCAAATAGTTCCTGGTAGCGTTGACCTTGTGCGATTAATGACTGTTGAGCGCTGGATAATTTTTCATTCTGTTGCTGTAAGTCTTCATTAGCTATTTGCATTTCTTCCAAAGCTAGGTAGAGTTCCTTGAATACATCTGTGAGGAGTTCAATATCTTCCTGTGCTTTTTGCTGTTCACTCTGGCGTTGCAAAAGGGCGACGCGCTGACGCATATTCTGGATCTGTAAGGCTAAATCGTCCAAATTCACGCTCTCACTCCTAATTTGGATCTCTAAAGTTGGGTTTTATTTGAGATTCCCGACTGGGACGATCTTAGCTTTTGCTGTTCAGCAGTTATTAGACATCTCCAAATATGAAATATGCTTTATCCATAAACCTTGTAGAGACGCAGCATTACGACATCTCTACATTCTTTTAGTTATTTTTTAATTTTGAATTGTTAATTGGAAGTCCCTGAATATTTTTGTCTGGCAATGTCACTCAATTTGGTTCTTAAATCTGCCCATTTGATACCTGCTAGGCTGGGTAATACGACATGAGCGGCTCCAACTCGTTCAACGGGGCCGAGTCCTACTGCCCACATTCCAGCAGCTAGAGCCGCCTCAACGCCTGCTGTGGCATCTTCTACAACTACAGATTGCGTTGGTTCGATTCCTAGCTGCTGGGCTGCGTACAAAAATAAGTCGGGTGCGGGCTTAGGTTGCTGCACGCTATAACCGTCCGCGATCGCATCTACTTTATCAGCAATGCCCAATCGCTCAATTACTGTCTGGGCATTTTTACTAGCTGAACCAATGCCGATTTTAATCCCAGCTTGTCGCAGTTCATCCAAAAGAGCGATCGCACCTGGTAACAAATCCTTGGATGTCATATTTTGAATCAATTCCACATAGTATTGATTTTTGCGCTCCATCATCTCTATGATTTGAGCTTCTGTATATGGTCTATCCCCAAGAATCAGCATGAGGGAAGCACGACGAGATACACCCCGCAGCGCTTCGTTATCTTGGCGATTAAATGGTATACCCTCTTCATCTGCTAACTTCTTCCAAGCTAGATAATGAAGTTCTGCTGTATCTGTTAGCACACCATCTAAATCGAAGATGAATCCTTGGATGTTGGGGGATTGGGGACTGGGGAC
>NZ_NOLI01000233.1:0-6089 GCF_002245975.1 Nostoc sp. 'Peltigera membranacea cyanobiont' 213
CCCCAATCCCCATTAAGAATTTATCCCCATAAAATCCAACATAATTCTCCGATGCATATTTCCTAAAGGTCGGACTTCGCCAGCGTTTTGCGAATAACAGTTACCTTGGTGGATATCTTCTGGGGTCAATAATCCCATATCCCAGCCTTCATTCAAAACCAGTTGATTTAATTCCACCAAGAGTGGTGCATGAAAGACATGACGGACAACTCTTTCATCGGGATAACAGCCAAATTCCACAAAGGGTGGTAGGTTGTAGCCGATTTCTTCTAAAATTTCTCGCTTCACTGCTATATCTGGCGTTTCACCAGGTTCGAGATGACCGCCAAATAGCGCCCAATAACCAGGGTAGAGAATACCGGGGATGTTGTCGCGTAGTTGCATGAGAAACTTGTTTTTTTGATAGAGAATTGCGATCGCTACATGCACCGGTTGATTGTTCATATATTAATTTTTAATTGCTAATTATTCTTCTTCTAGATAAACTTCCCCCAATTCTTTACCACCTAAAGGGATACTTCGGTAGCGAACTTTACCCTTAATCACCACTTGCGCTCCCTTACCCAGATTCTTTTGATTGGTGACAACCCAAATTTTGCCAGTGGAGTCATTAATTTGATAAGCCCATTGCTTCATTAAGGGAGCTTGGTTTTCCACCTGACCTTGGATGTAAACTGTAGCCTGATTGTCTTGTTCTGGTTTAATTTCTCGAATTGGGGTGACATTGGTACCAATTTTAAAATTAGTCCCATTCAAGCCAGGCGAGGTTAAACTACCACAACTAGAAAGTCCCACTACCAATAAAAAAATCAACCCCAGGCGGTACGGAACAATCCTGTGTCCGTCCAAGAACGAAAGGGACAAATTTTTTGTTTGTTGCATGAAAGCCATCGATTGAGCAAATTTTTGCTTCACTGCTTGGTTTGTCGCCAGTTTCATCAGGTCAGTTCCCATCTATAATATTCTCTGCGGTTTCAGAAACACACTCTCAACTGAGCAAAAAATGTTCTGAATTTCATCCTGCAATTCTTTATTCTTCAGATAAAGCTGTCGATCTGAGAAAATAAGCATTATGGTTTTACTCTGAGAGAAACGCTACGACATCAAACAGATACACATTAATAATTAAAAGTCAATAGTCAATATTTCTACTCCAGACTTCGGACAAAAGGCGAATTATAGATTAGTTAGGAATTTTTATGGAAACAAAAACTGCCAAACTTCTTGATGGTAAAGCAATAGCAGCAAAAATTCAGCAAGAACTTTCTGTTGCTATTACACAATTACAACCAAAAATTGGACGACCCCCAGGTTTAGCAGTGTTGATGGTTGGCGATAACCCAGCGTCAGCCGCTTATGTCCGCAATAAAGAAAAAGCCTGCGCTAAGGTTGGCATCGCCTCTTTTGGTAAGCATTTCCCAGCCCAAACAACCCTTGAAGAGTTAGAAGAGGTCATAGCTGCACTAAACCAAGATGAACGGGTGGATGGCATTCTGGTACAGCTACCCTTACCTAACCACTTGGATGCTGTGACTCTGCTACATCAAATCGATCCTGATAAAGATGCTGATGGATTACACCCAGTTAATTTGGGGCGATTAGTACGGGGAGAAACTGGTTTACGCAGTTGTACTCCGGCTGGTGTAATGCGGCTTTTAGAAGCTTATGAGATTCCCTTGCAGGGAAAACAGGCAGTAGTCGTGGGACGCAGTATTTTGGTGGGTAAACCTATGGCATTGATGTTATTAGAAGCTGATGCCACAGTCACGATCGCTCACTCGCGATCGCATGACCTGAAAGCCATCACCCAAAATGCTGATATTCTAATTGCAGCAGTCGGTCGTCCTGGATTGATCGCTGCTGATATGGTAAAACCAGGTGCTGTTGTGGTAGATGTGGGAATGAATCGCGTCACCGATGCTAATGGCAAAAGTCGCTTAATTGGCGATGTCCACTTTGAATCAACAGCTGCTATAGCAGGATTTATCACTCCCGTCCCTGGCGGTGTTGGTCCTATGACTGTAGCCATATTGTTGCAAAATACATTTAACAGCTATTCCAAAGCGGCAAGAGAAGAAAGAGAGTGAAGAGCAATGAGTAATGAGTTAAAAGTTAAGAGTTATTAATGCTAATTCTTAACTCCTAACTCCTAATTCTTCATTTATTTCAGCGCCACAGCACCTTAAAATTGTGACGTATGAGACGCAAATCCCAAAATATCAGGAATTAAAGAATGGTAGCAACTGATAACGTTCAAAAGATACCACCAGAGGAAGCCACGTTTAACTTAGCAGTCTATCTAAAAGAGCGACAAAAGCTTTGCGATAATGCTTTAGATCGGGCTATCCCCATCATTTATCCAGAAAAGATTTATGAGTCGATGCGCTATTCATTATTAGCTGGAGGCAAGCGGGTACGTCCCATTCTTTGTCTTGCTACCTGTGAAATGATTGGTGGAACTATTGAAATGGCTATGCCAACAGCTTGTGCAGTGGAAATGATCCACACAATGTCGTTGATTCATGACGACCTCCCAGCGATGGATAATGACGATTATCGGCGGGGAAAGCTGACCAATCATAAAGTCTATGGCGAAGATGTGGCGATTTTAGCTGGGGACGGCTTGTTAGCTCTCGCTTTTGAGTTTGTTGCCCTTGAAACCCCCCAAAGCGTTAAGAGAGAGCTAGTCTTGCAGGTAGTTATCCGTCTTGGTAGGGCGCTGGGGGCAGCTGGTTTGGTTGGCGGTCAAGTTGTCGATTTAGAGTCGGAAGGTAAATCCGATATTTCCCTAGAAACGCTAAATTTTATTCATAAACACAAAACGGCCGCCCTTTTGGAAGCTTCTGTAGTTTGTGGTGGGATCGTCGCTGGGGCATCACCTGAAGATGTGCAGCGACTGACCCGTTATGCTCAAAATATTGGGCTAGCATTCCAAATCATAGATGATATTTTGGATATCACTTCTACCCAAGAGCAATTAGGTAAAACAGCTGGTAAAGACCAAAAAGCCCAGAAAGTGACCTATCCCAGCCTTTGGGGACTTGAGGAATCGCGCTCAAAAGCCCAAGAGTTAGTTGAAGCAGCTTGTGTGGAATTAGAACCATTTGGGGAGAAAGCCAAGCAACTCCAAGCGATCGCTCATTTTATTACCAGCCGCAATAATTAGCAACGCTTTGTGGCACGATCAATTCTTATCCCGCAGGGTTTCATTCATTGGGAGTTGGGAGTGGGTGGTTTATTTACACGATGCTGTACTACTACCGCCCAGCAGAATTCAAAATTCAAAATTCAAAAAGCTTATTCGATCGGCTTTTAGGCAATTTTGAATAATTGGTCTGTTTTCGCCGTGATGTACTAGGTTAATTTTAGATTTTGGGTTGAATCTAAATGTTTCCTCAACCAACAACTGCTGCTAATATTTACTAACCTAACCAAAATACCATGCAGGACATAGGCAACATTTTAGACAACCGGGTGCTGCTGGTTGCTCTGGTAGCTTGTTTAATTGCTCAAGCATTAAAGCTTGTAGTCGAGATCGTCAAACATCGCAAACTCAATGTACGTGTTTTGGTGACAACCGGAGGTATGCCCAGTGCCCATTCAGCTTTAGTTACAGCTTTAGCTGCTGGTGTGGGGCAAACAGTGGGTTGGGCATCTCCTGATTTTGCCGTTGCGATGATTTTTGCCATCATCGTCATGTATGATGCAGCCGGAGTTCGTCAAGCAGCTGGTAAGCAAGCTCGTATCCTCAATCAAATGATTGATGAATTATTTCATGAAAAACCAGACTTTAGCCAAGACCGTTTGAAGGAATTACTCGGACATACACCAGTTCAGGTAATAGCTGGGTCGGCTTTGGGTATAACTATCTATTGGTTAGCTAGGTCTGCTTATTAAGCTAGGGCATGAATCTTTGTTTGAGCGACTATTTTTAATTGGTAACTGGTAATTTGTCAACTGACAAATTACCAACTTGGTAGATCGCATCAGTCTTTCAGAAAACTTAATATCACTACAAGCGCACAGTTGAGCGCAGCAGAATCACCTTACGACTATCTACTATACTGGCAACAAAACCGCCATTGTTCAGCTTCTGTAATGTGTTGTATGCTTCACTTTGGTTGGTTGTATATACTGCTAGCAAATAAGGGCGTTGTCCATAAGAAACAAAACCTACGTTACCTCCTACTGCTTGCTGTACGCTACTTACTAGTTCAGGACGGTTGTAATAATCTACCAACACTGCATAACCTTCTCCTAATGCTTGGGGATTATAGTTAACTGTCTGCTGAAGTGGCTGTTGCTGTGCCTGTTGCTGTGCCCGTTGCTGTGGCTGCACATCTGCCGTTGTCGGTCGAGTGGTGATGATGGCAGACAAGCCAACAATATTACTTACATACCTTGCCCATCGATTGGCATCATCAATTTTTTTAAAGCCCCCGATTCGCGTCACAGTTTCGTTGAGATATTTGCAGGTAATGGTCTTCAGTTCAGGCGGTAAGGCACTACGCAACTGCTTTTGATTATTTGCTGTGGGACTGACTACTAATAAAAGATACTCACCCGAAATCGGTGGTTGACAAACAGGAATGGCTTGTTGAGCAAAAACAGAACTCATGCCACCAATCAACCCTGCGATAGCTAATCCTAAAACACTTGGTAAAATCTGAAATCTATGCACAAAAGTTAGATTATGTAAATCAAGGTGTCCTAGAAGATTTTATAAGAAAAAAGCTGAAAACCTAGCTACTTCAGTATGGGAATGCAAGGAGTGTTACAAAATATATTTGTAACTCAAAAATAAAATTAGGGATTGGGGACTGGGGGGAGAAGAATCTATTGATGATTGACCAATGCCCCATGCCCAATGCCCAATTATCTAAGATACGGTAGCCAATGATGCCAAAGCATCTGGTATTGTCTCAGAAGGAGCCTGGAATTCTCCAGTGATGACGTACTCTAAACGCAGTTTTAACCAAGTAATAAATTGGGGATTTGTAGAAATAATTGCTACTGCTGGTTGGGGACACTTTGCCTTTAGCTGTGCAAATTCGGGTGCTTCCAAGAAAGCAGGTTGCTCAACCAACCAAAAATCTAGTTGTTTTTCTTGTTCGTGGTAGTGACGAGTCCGTTCTTTGATAACTTCCTGTATGGGTTCTTCTTGGAGAAGAAAGCGAAGACTAGCCAAAACGTAATAGTATGTTTGCATTTTCATCCTTTGGTTGCTGTGTGAATCATGTAAGGGCACAGTACTACATTCTGTACCCTTACGAACTAACTCTTGCGAGATTTATTGAACCAAGAACTGAACGGACAAGCACTTGTCGGCTTTTGGGCATTTGTCTGTTTGCCACCAGATGTTAGCTTTTCCAAGAACAGATTATTGTCGAAGTAGTGTTCTAAGGAAATAACCTTTAAGTCATCGGTAACTTTTGCAATACTCATGCCGATAATTTCTATTGTCTCTCCAGTCGGTGCATGGCCTTTGTATTCTCCGTTAAAATGTCCCCAATGCCGCCATTTGAATGTGACATTTGGTGGCCCTGAGAAAACTTCCAGCACTTCCCAAGGAAATCCTTGAGGAAATGTTGTATGGAAGACTTTTGCGGATGATTCAAAGCTTTCTTCTGAAGCCTTGTAATGCTCTGAATCAGGCATAAATAAATTGTAAGTACCTTGGGCTGATACATCTGCTGCTGTGTACTCTACTCCCCCGTTGGTACTCACGCGAAACTGTTCGTTGACAATAGATAACCACTGCTGCGGGTTAGCTTTGAAAGATACTTCCATCTCAAAGGTTCGCACCAAGTTTTGCACGATCGCTTCTAGTGTAGCTTCAAGGTGATTGTGGATACTTTCTTGGGCGAGATTCTCTTTGGAACGAGAATAATCAGGCGGTGTCTGATAGCGCCACTCGACATCAGTGCTTTCTGCTATCACTTTATCTCGATCCTGTACCCAAAGTGGCAGATTGTTAGATTGTGTTGCGCTCATAGAAGTTTTTGCTGAAGATTTGATCCCAATTTCTAGATTTCGCAGTGACAACCCCTCTTTTAAGATACGGGAATGGGGACTGGGGAATGGGGACT
>NZ_NOLI01000234.1:0-6039 GCF_002245975.1 Nostoc sp. 'Peltigera membranacea cyanobiont' 213
TTTTGATAATGTATCAATTAAGTTATCTAAAATTTGACTAACCCAAGTGTTTTTTTCTCACTTGTGAGAAATCCGGGTTAAACAAACTCAAAGCTTGAATTTATTACTTCTACTCTTCCGACTTCTGCCTCCTGCCTTCTGCCCTCTGCCTTCCCCCAACCGAGATCACCAAAAGTTGCCAAGAACCATTATGGGTTCTTGTCAGATTTTGGTGATGATGAAAGGTTACGCGCTTTAAGGCAGAAGGCAGGAGGCAGAGGGCAGAAGGGTTTAAAACGTTTTCTTATCCGGGCGTGGGATTTGTGACTTCACTCTTGCGATCGCTTACGGCTTTCAAGTGATGCAGATGTTCTATAATCCTAGCAGAGCTTCAATTATGGGAATTTTTCCTTCCTCTTCCTTCTGCCGTCTGCCTTCTGCCTTACCCCAACCAGGATCACCAAAAGTTGCCAAGAACCCATAATTTGTCCTTTTGGCGATTGGAAGCATAAGCCGTCCTTTTCTGCCAAGTTATCGTTCCAGTGACAGGCGTCTGCCATCTGCCTTAAAGTGCGTAACTTTCAATGATCACCAAAATCTGACAAGAACCTATATGTTGTCCTAGTACAGAGTGAAGTATTTCGTGACCGTTTGGCTAAATTATCGTTCAAATCACACTCACCCTTCGCGCATCCGTAGATATGCTTAAACATTCAATTCGATTGTTACTTCACTACTTGAAGTATAGACAAGTGCTCGTGTTTGTATGATTCATCCCGCATTTATGCAACGCCTAAAGTAGAGTCTTCGCACCCTGTCATTACAACGATATAAACCGACAACTTGACCGTCCCGATCTCGCACAAATTCAAACTTATCTGCATTTATATTTGCATATGTAAGATATGTAAGGAAGAGGTCTTGTCCAACAACTTTGAGGTGGGATGGAGAACAACCTTTGCTCTTCAAATACAATATACTACTTGCTAAAATTATTTTAAATTCAGACTCTAATTCAGTAGAATAATAAGTACCAAGATAATCTGTTAATAACTCTTTTGGAGAATCTAGCATTTTCTCAAGAGTAGAGATTTTAATAGCATTGCCGATATCTACTTTGACTATTATTTGAGTCAAATCTTCAGAAAACTCAATGTCATAATCAATCTCATTATCGGCAGATTGAAAATGTTTTGTGTCAATCGGAACAAATGGAAAATGCATCCCTGCTAAATTAGCCATTAATTTTTCATCTTCTATCTCTAATTCCCATATGCTTCCAGTTGTGGAGTTATAATAAAATCCAGTTTTGATCTGTAGTTCTACTACGGGTAAATTAATAGAGTTAATAGAACGCGAAATAGGCTTAACAATATCTATAATATAATCATTTTCTAAATATATATCAGCAATTTTAAAAGCTAATTTAGTTGGGTCGATCGTATTCAGATTAGCCAAACAGATAACAGAAAATTGGCGATCGGGAAATCGAATAAAATCGCTCCGATAACCAGTCCAAGCGCCTCCATGCCGAATTGTTTTCAAGCCGCCGCGATTGCCAATCTGCAACCCAAATGAACCTGAGATAACTTCACCATTATTGAGTTTGCGTGGAGTAGTTACCTCTTCAATTAAATCTTGTCCATAGCCACCTAAAATATTGTGGTAGAAGTTTCGATCCCACAGTAGTAAATCTTCAATCGTCGTGTAAAGCTGTCCGTCTCCACAGAAATCATGAAAAGACATATCGATTTGGAAACTACCTCCATCTTTTGGAGCGTATCCATTAGCTCTATTTTTCACGATTTCCTTGAAGTTATCATGAAAATGAGTATTTTTCATTCCCAATGGAGCAAAAATATTCTCTTGAGCGAATACCCGTAAAGATTTGCCAGAGACACGTCTCACAATTTCTGCTAGTAAAATGTAGCCAGAATTAGAATATAATTGCTCGGTTCCAGGCTCGAAATTTAAGCTTTTTTGTCGAGCAATTAAAGCAATAATTTCTTCATTTGAATACTTATTTTCAAATACCATTCCAGCAAAGGACATCAGAGCCAAATAGTCGCGTAAACCGCTAGTGTGATCTAGTAAATAACGAATAGTAATGGACTGACTATATTGAGGAATTTCTGGAATATATTTTTGCAATTCATCATCTAAGTTGAGAAAATTTTGTCTGGCTAGTAAAACGATACATATTGCTGTAAATTGCTTGGAATTAGAAGCGATATCAAAGACAGAATTAGGAGATATAGGAATGTTATATTCCAAGTTAGCCATACCATAACCGCGCTGATAAATTATCTCCCGACTCTGAATAACAGCAATAGCACATCCAGGGGAATTAGGTTTATCCCACTGAATGAACAATTCATCTACTTTAGTAATGAGCGACATTATTTTTTTACTGATAAATAGGCTCTTTTTCCCCCAGCTACCTCAGCCTTACGGCAGTTGCTCTACTGGGAGAGGAGTCAGAGCGGAGGTTTCCTCCGCTCTGAACTTCGGTGGAAACCCTGTGTACCCGTCACTGCCTCCCCAGTTCACACAACTTTGCTAAAGTTGGCAAAGAAAGCTTGGAGTAATTTCTCATCTACTTCCGGCCAGCGAATGCCAGTATCTGCAAGTCCATTGAGGGTATTTTGGCAATCAAATTTTAAGCTAGATGTTGCATTTGGCGTTGACTCTGAAGTTGTATTGTCTTCAGCCAGCGATATAGCTGAATACAAAGCGTTATCACTAGAAATTTGGGTATTGCGAAGTAGGAGAGCTTGCCAATCCTCATAGGTAAGCTGTTGCAGTGGGTAGCCAAAAGACTTGATGCAGTTAATAAATTGACTCCAAGGAGCAGAATGGGAATTCATTAAATGAAAGGCTTTGCCTAAAGATTTTGGCTGCTGCGACAGGTGGATTAAAACTTTGGCGAGATAGTTTACAGGTGTAATTTCTACCGTGCTGTTCATCTCTGGCGCGCTTTTTAGTTGAATGCAGGCTTTGATGAATCTGTAAAACATGTCATTTGGATTCCAAACGCCGGTTTGACTATGCCATGTTATTCTACCAAGCCTGTAGATACTGCAAGGCAAACCGCGATCGCGTGCCATCATGACAATCTTTTCTGCCACCCATTTACTTTGGGTATAGCCAGCAAGAAGTCCTTGAGAGTGTTCCAGAGGATCGTTTTCTTGAACCACCTCTAATTTAAAATACTCATCTGAAGAGAAAACGCTAACAGTAGAGATGAAATGCACAGGCTTGATTTTGATTTGGCTAGCTAATCTCAAGACTTCCTCAGTGCCACGCACATTTGCTGCTTTTAACAAAGCGTATGGATAAACATGATTCACTAAAGCGCCATTATGGTAAATTGAGTCAATATTCCTAGCCATAAGGTGAAACTGCTCATCACCAAGACCCAGAAGCGGTTGAGATAAATCTCCTAATACTGGAATAATCCGCTCACTGAAAGATTCCTCCCAAAGTAAATAAGCTTTCAGGGTTTCTTGGAGGCGTTGTTTACCTGCGCTCAAGTTGGCAGCACGCACCAAACAATAAATATCTGCTTGAGTTTGTTGTAATAATTCCGCCAGCAAGAAAGCACCAACAAAGCCTGTTGCACCTGTGAGCAGAATAGCTTTTGGTTCACTTACAGGTTGATAAACTAAGTTAAGAGGCTTGATTGTCTCGTCTAGGACGACTTCAGCCTGTAAGTTGACGCTAGTAATTTCATTGCCACTGGCAGTAGAATCTGTTCCACAAGTAGATTCAATGGTTTGAGCCAGTTCAGCGATAGTTGGGGCAGTAAATAAGTGGCGCAACGGCAACTTCATCTGGAAAGTCTCATTTACCTGGGACATCACCCGAATTGTGGAGAGTGAATGACCTCCTAACTCAAAGAAATTATCCAGAACACCCACCTGCTCTAGATGCAGTACATTAGCCCAAATATCTGCCAATACTTTTTCTACAGGGGTACATGGTGCTACAAAATTCACTGCCAACTGGGTATTATGGGAATCAGGAACAGGTAAGGCTTTGCGGTCTACCTTACCATTGGGAGTTAAAGGTAAAAACTCTAAACTGACAAAAGCACTTGGCACCATGTACTGTGGTAATTTTTCTTTCAGGAAAATGCGTAACTCATTGGTAGTCGGTGTTTGCTCGAACTGCGACACAAAATAAGCTACTAAGCGTTTCTCTCCTGGGATATCTTCTCTCGCCACTACCACATTTTCCCTAACTCCTGGATGCTGACTCAGTATTGCCTCAATTTCCCCTAACTCAATTCGGAAACCTCGGATTTTCATTTGATTGTCGATGCGCCCCAGGTATTCTATGTTTCCATCTGGCAGATAACGAGCCAAGTCCCCTGTTTTATATAATTTTGAATTTTGAATTTTGAATTTTGAATTGTTGAAGGGGTTGGGGATGAATTTTTCTTGTGTCAACTCGCTTCGGTTGAGGTAGCCTCTTGCTAATCCTGCACCACTGATGTGTAACTCTCCTTGTACACCAATAGGTACTGGTTGTAAATCCTTATCTAAAATGTAGATATGGGTATTGTCAATTGGACGACCAATGCTTGGTGATGTTTGATCTTGTTTCTTAGCAACTACCAGCCCCGAAGTTGTGACAACACTATTCTCTGTTGGGCCATAATTATTCACTACTTGGAAGGGGACTGAGGCTGGTGGATACTGATTAAGCTTATCGCCTCCAGTCAGGACGTAACGCAAAGCTAAACTTTCCGTAGTCCATTCTAAAGACAATAACTCCTGTGCTATTGGTGTTGGCACAAAACTGATAGTAATCTGGTGTGATATTAACCAATCTCGTAGATTTACTGGCGAAGCGAGGATCTCAGATTTGACTAAGTAGAGACTTGCTCCTGCTGTTAGGTAAGGCCATAATTCCCATGCAGCCGCATCAAATCCTGTTCCTGCTAGTTGGGTGGCTTTGTCACTTGAGGTGATTTTTAAAGTACGCTGATGCCATAACACCAGATTTAATAATCCTTTGTGGGCAATCAGTACTCCCTTGGGTGTTCCTGTTGAACCGGAGGTATAAATCACATAAACCAAATTAGTTGCTTGTACTTCAGTGATTAGATTATCCTGACTTAACTGAGATATAAAGTGCCAATCAGTATCTAAACAAACAACCTGTGCCTGATGGTTTTGTAATTTCTCAACTAGATGCTGTTGGGTAAGTAGCACGGAAACTTGAGCGTCTTCGAGCATAAAACTCAGACGGTCTTGGGGATACTCAGGGTCAAGTGGTACGTAAGCCCCACCCGCCTTAAGAATTCCCAATAATCCCACCACCATTTCTAAAGAACGTTCTACACAAATACCCACTAGCACATCGGCTCCCACTCCCAAAGACTGCAAGTAATGCGCCAACTGGTTAGCACGACAATTCAACTCGCGGTACGTCAATTGTTGATTGTCAAACACCACCGCTACCGCATCTGGGGTACGGTCTACCTGCTCTTCAAACAACTGATGGATACATTTATCTTGGGGATAATCTACTTGAGTATCATTCCAGTCAACTAATAATTGTTGCTGCTCACTTACTGTAAGTATTGGTAATTGCGAAATACGCTCATTAGGATTAGCCACAATTGCTTCAAGCAGTGTCACAAAATGACCAGTCATGCGCTCAATGGTGCTGCTATCAAACAAGTCAGTGTTGTATTCCCACCCTCCCACTAGTCCAGTGGTAGTGCTTTCCATTGATAAAGTTAAATCAAACTTTGCCGTGGAACTTTCTATTGGCAAAGAACTGACAGTTAACCCAGTCAACTCTATTTCGGACATCGGAGCGTTCTGGAGAGCAAACATCACTTGGAACAGTGGTGTATGACTCATGTCTCTTTCTGGCTGCAATGCTTCCACGAGCATTTCAAAGGGCAAATCTTGATGAGCGTAGGCGGACAGTGCCATTTCCCGAATACGCGGGAGTAATTCGTTAAAACTGGGATTAAGAGATAAATCAGTCCGCATCACTAAAGTGTTGACAAAAAAGCCAATTAACCCTTCTATTTCAGTGCGA
>NZ_NOLI01000235.1:0-5992 GCF_002245975.1 Nostoc sp. 'Peltigera membranacea cyanobiont' 213
CCCGCACCCTGCTCCTTGTCCTCTTCTACGACCGAAAACCAAATCATGGCGCATATCTTCAACGAGTGCCAGAATTATGGGTTTGAAATTCTTGATGATGGCATTTACAACAACAACGGCGTGAAACTGGGGCAAGTCGAATGCACTGACGGTGACTGGTGGGTGAAGAGGCGTTATTCAGTCCAGCAGCAGTATTCTAACTCTGCGTTTGATGCTGTGCGCTCGCTGTCAATGGTGGATACATCGCTGGCTGAACCAGTTCACAAATACTTGCAATCCCGACCCTTAGAGCAACTGACTACTGAAGAATTACAGCAGTTGCTCTCTGCTGAAGTGGCTAACTGTGAGCAATTGCTAGACCTATCCTTTGAACAGTTAACCACTCAAAACTGGCAACGGTTACGGGAGCCTGTAACAGCGTAATTCCAAATTCGCAATTCGCTTTTTCGCCCATTCGCAGTTTAATTGCGACTTGCGAACTTGTACTGAGCGTAGCCGAAGTATTGGAAATTGCGAATTTGTATTGCTCCTCTATGCAAGTACAGAACACCGGACGCGGCTTTTTGTTGGAGATTGCCAAGGATTTTTAAGTTATTAGTCCCAGAGGACATAATCATGAAACTTTACGCGAAAACCATTCCACAGACTTTACCCAATTGGGCAACTATCGTTACAAAGAGCGCAGATTTATTTGAGATTGAAATCAACGATGAACACCCTGATTTCCAATCTCTGCTTGAAGAGTTAGAAACGGAGATTGAGCCAGGAATTATGGGGGTGAAAGCAGAAGATTTATGCTCCCGATTGGGCATAGAAATGTCTAACCCACATCTCCACTACCTAGTTGAAGAAGCTCAAACCCTGATATCCGAAATTACTACGCACCCAGACTACAAACGACTGCTGGACGAGGGATATCAACCTGATTTAAACATTGCTGATGCTCAAACTGCACTCACTTATCTGCAATGGAAGTTAGACCGGAATCAACAGCCTTCTGTTTAGTAAAGAAGCGATTGCTTGAATATCAGCTTTTCTTCAAGCAATCGTAAAGCACTGAAAGTTTACGCTAAAAACCACTAATTATTGCACAGGTCAACAAAATATGTTTACTGAAATCGAATTAATTTTATACAAACCTCCCAAACCGATTTATTTATATGTAAATCAAGGGAAGTAAATGAGGAATATTACACCTAGTTCAAGAGAAGGAGGGTAATCAAATGAGTAGCAAATGGGGTGATGAAGAACTCACAATTATTGAGGCGAAAGCTGAAGTCTATACAATCAAACAAATAGCTTCAATCCTAAAAAGGCGAGGATTTTCTCGTACACCGATTGCAATTTTTCTGAAGTTAAATAGCTTAGGTTATTCAGCCCGTCCCACTCTTGATAACTATTCTTGTAAAGAGATTGCTCAAGTTCTTCAATTGAATTTCTCAACCGTCACAAGGTGGGTAAAAAGAGGATGGCTCAAAGCTACAAGACGCTCTGCCAGACATTATCAAGTTCGGAAATGCCATCTTAAGCAGTTTTTTGACAACCCACCACAATCAATTAAAAAACGCATTGCCGCTCTTGATGTTGAAGCGATTAATTACCTGTTAGGGAGACGAGCATGATTGACCACATTAACGCACTTCAAACAAGCTGGTATCTCTCTCCACCTTGGCGTGGAACAATTCCACCTGTTGAGGTGAATTTACTGGAGAGAGTATATCTACGAACCACGAAAACATTCGGCTACTGTTGCGGTATGCAATGGAAGCATGAGTGCTGGATTTATTCAATTGATTGCCGTAATGAAATACTCCACGCCACACAAAACCAAATCATTGGGACTGGAGAGTTAGAAAGCATCACTGTGCAAAAACCTGCCTTTGTTCTAGGCGAAAGGGTAATGCTCTGTTCTCACGATCAGGGAACAAAACAACGGCTGATTTTGGGGATTGGGCTAGTGAATAATTCTTGGTTTTACCTTGTTGAATTGGTATCACCAACCTTAACTCAATCACGGACTATATCTAATCGTTTCTCACTGGTTGGTGAAAAAAGTTTGGTGCGGGTAAATGTTTAATTTTTTCTAATCACACAACTAAAGTTATGTCACAAATTGAAATCGCCGAAATCATCGAACAAATAAAACAAGAGATTCAAATCGATGCTAATGGTCAGGGCAAAGCTAGTATTCGGGCAGCAGCCAGATTAGCAAATGTTAATGATGCTGGATTGCTCAGAAGCCTCAAAACTGCTGCTGATATTTCTCGCTCCAAACTGGCTGAAAGGCTTATCTACAAAGGCTTTGAAGGTGCTGAGATAAAATCATGGTCTGAGTCCGGTATTCCCGATGTCGCTGTAGCAACCATACTTCATTATTACGGTTATGAAGCTGGCAAGAGATGTACCGCACAAGCAAAATTAGCCTGTGAAGCTTTTGAAAGCATTGGTGTTCGTGCCTGGATTCAAGATTTATTGGGGTGGACAAAACCCGCTACTCAACCACAAGAACAACCCACTACACCAGCCCTCCCTCCAGTTGAACAACGATTGCATACTCTTGTCCTGGCCATGAAAACTTTAGCTGAGTTAACCGGTGGCAGACTCAACCCATACATGGAACAGCAATTCAAAGACTATGCCGGGAATCTTCTGGCAGAACACAACAGAAAATTGCTAACCCCTTCAGAAGAACGCTGGCTTGGCGTGGTCAACTTTGCAGAGAACGAACTTGGAAAAAAAGTCCCCCTGAGCGGCGCTCACTATCGCGGACATCTTGGGACATGGGTTCGCACGTTTTACCCACACTTAGGCGATCGCCAAGAAACGCGATTGGTTAATGGGGTTCAACAGCCTATCTATGTCTACGCTTGTCACGAGCCGACTGTTGCGGCTGGGTTGACCAAGGCTATAGAAGAGTTCTTTGCTCATCCGAGTCCTAGTGCAGCGCTAAGGCAGGCGGGGGCTTTCGCTAGTAAGAAAGCTGTAGTTACTGCTTAATGGTCATTGGTCATCGGTCATTGGTCATTGGTCAAGCAGAGCGATCGCCAAGTAATCAAGAATTAAGACTTTTACAACAAAGGTAAATTTTACCTTGAGGGGAAAAGATATGGAACTCGGCTACTTCCAGAAAGATGTACTCATTGAAAAACTAGCTAAGAAATTCTACGCGATCCAAGGCTATATAGTCCCCGAATCATATCGGATGCAATCAGCTACACATCCAGCAGAAAGAGCGTGTGTGGCTATGGCTATTTTCGCAATCGAAGAATTTGAATCCATCAAAGATGAAGGTTCAGATGAGGATGATGACGAATATGAAACTGATTGTTTATTCCCTGAATAACGTTCGTTGCCAGGGGTTTAATTGAAGCGCGAGTAATACACCTTCCTAAATATTTTCTTACAAATTACAAGATGGTTAAACGGATATGAAAGCCATAGTGACAGTAGTTGAAAAAATCTCATCTGAAGCTCACATTGATATTCCTGAAGGTTTAGCAGAATTAGGCATTAGACAGCACGTTGTAGATCATTACAACAGTGGCGAAATGCTTGCCTTACTGAATATTTTTCACGTTGATTTTGAATCTATCAGCGTTCACATTGGTAAAAAAACTAAAATCACTTGGCAACCTGGAAAGCCTTGGAGTTCAAAGCGTCCTTATTACTTTTGCAAACTTGGAAGATTTACTTTGACTCTGTTAACTGACACAGAGCAAAACTTGACTCGTACAGAAGTTTACTTTGGGCATCACAAGCAACTTATTTATACGTCAGAAAAGGAGATATCCAAAGAATTGGCAATAGTCGAACTCCAAAATTTCTTAAGTGGATTAGCTGTTGAACTTCAGACTTTAAGCCACATTGAATTTCCAGAACAAGTTTGAAAATAACAGGAGTTAAATATGAGACTAACAACATTAGAAGGTCAATACCAGTGCATCGTGATTGACCCTCCCTGGTTCTATCGGCTGAGAAATCAGGATAAAACTCACCGAAACCGCATTAACTACAAGCCAATGCCATAGAAGAAATACTGTCATTGCCTGTTCCAGACTTAAGCGATTGCACGGGGTCAGTTCTTTGGCTTTGGTTCACCAACAATCACATGATTGAAGCCGCACATTGCTTAGAAACATGGGGTTTTAGCTTGAAAACTATTCTTACCTGGGAAAAAGTTACTAAGAGCGGTACAACCCATCTGGGTACTGGTCACTGGCTACGTAACGCAACTGAACATTGTGCTTTAGCTGTACAAGGTAATGTCAGGGCTTTTGCTGGACGTTCCCTCACTAATGAATCATCACTAATCCATGCACGGCGGCGTGAGCATTCCCGTAAACCAGATGAATTTTTTGAACTAGTAGATAAGCTCTGCCCAGAAATGACGAAGTTAGAAATGTTCGCTCGTTCTTCTCGTGATGGTTGGGATTGTTGGGGGGATGAAGCCCAAAAGTTTGATAGTGAAACGAATGTTTCTTTGAGTGCATGAGAATAGCATTATATAAAGGGTAATTATGTCAACAAACATAGAATGGACAGACCAAACAGAAAATATCATCCGTGTCAAAGGAGGCGGTTGGTGGTGTCATAAGAAAAGTGAGGGTTGTGCAAATTGCTATGCAGAGAAATTAAATAAAAACTCTTTCTTTGGCGGAAACAAGCAACCCTACTCTGGGCAACCACCAGAGCTAGTGTTAGATACAGAAGCTATTCGGAAATGGGGATTCCAAAGAAAACCTAAGAAGCATTTCGTTTCTTCAATGACTGATGTTTTTGGTGAGTGGGTTCCGCGTTTTTGGCAACATGAAATGCTGGACGGAATGTTCGTTGCTCCCAATCAAATATTTCAGATTCTCACCAAACGCCCAGAAATTATGCTGTTATCTATGGATGAATGGCTTTCTTGTCATGGACTAGACAAGTTACCTTTAAATATTTGGTCAGGAACTTCGATTGAGAATCGCCGCACTTTAGAAGAACGTAGTCAATTTCTTGCTCAAATTCCGGCTTTAATTCGGTTCTGGTCAGTTGAACCATTGTTAGAAGATTTGGGCGATATTACTCACTATTTGAATGATGTTCAGTTAGTCATTATTGGTGGTGAGTCTGGCCCAAATTCCAGACCATGCCACATCGAATGGATTAATTCAATTGTCCAACAATGCCAGTCAGCCAAAACACCCGTATTTGTGAAGCAGTTGGGGGCTAATGCTCAACTTGAGGGGCAGCCATTCAAAACCCGCAACAAGAAAGGGGGAAAAATTGAAGAGTTTCCACAAGAATTACAGGTTAGGGAATTTCCTGTTCCGGTACGAGAGTAAAAGCAAATCCCCCACACTGTTTTTCACGGCGGGGGAAGGAAAAGTTTTTTGTAGGGTTCTAACGATGAGTTTAACAAAAAAAATAAACATTGCTGGAGGATTTAAAAGATGACTACCGACAGCTTTAGCGATAACAGAAGAAAACGCCATATTTATATGGATAGTAAGCTTGACGATTTGCCATTAACAATGGAGGCATATCGTGTTTACTGCCACTTGTGCCGTCGAGCCGGTTGTGATAACAATGCTTTCCCTTCCTACAAATCCATTGGTGAGTTCTGCTTTCGGGGGTCTTTTCCAAATTCACCAACCGACACTTTACGGCGAAAAGCGATCGCAGCAGTAAATGAACTTATCTGTTGGAATTTGATCACAAAAACCAGCAGAGAGAATAACGGGCTACAAACATCAAATCATTACAGTCTTACGGACATGGAAGACTGGTTCCCTAATCCATTAAAACCGTCTTCCTTAATCAGAGGAAAGAAAGATTTAGGTAGTGTTGGAGGGACACTAGGGGGAGTGCTGGGGGGACACCCCGGTAGTGCTGGGGGAACACCCCCGGTAGTGTTGGGGGAACACCCCGGTAGTGTTGGGGGGACACCCAAAGATTATCCAATTAAAGATTATCCAATTGAAGTCCATCCACTCAAGGACGCGCCCCTGGC
>NZ_NOLI01000236.1:0-5887 GCF_002245975.1 Nostoc sp. 'Peltigera membranacea cyanobiont' 213
TAAATAATTATGTAGAGAGATACCCCAACGAGTTGTTTGAGAACCTGACATCAGAGAAATGAACCCGCCACAGGCAACGGTAGGTTCTGCTAGAGTCTTGTTGATGACGGTAATTAGATCATCTGGAACTCCAGTTTTCAAGCTGGATGAGGTTTAGATAAATTCTCATGCAATTGCAACCGAAACAAGTTAATACAAACAAGCAACGCCTTGAATGCGTGATTTGTCATTATCATCTTGATGCAAATGATAAATCTGCATTTTTTACGTTCCCTTGTAATGTTAGAGCCTTTATAGGCGAAAAGTTCAAGGTTTGGAGATGTCCGCACTGTAAGACGATTCATTGTCTAGATGCGGTGGATCTCGACCATTACTATACAAAATACCCTCTTTCTCAAGCTAAATTAACACAGGGATATCGATCTTTGTGTAGCAATGTATATCGTCAGTTGACTAAACATGGGTTTTCTAAAACTCACTCTTTGCTCGATTATGGCTGTGGTGGCAACGGTCTGTTTGTACAATATTTTCGGGAACGCGGCTTTACCAACTCCTACGGTTATGATCCTTATGCATCAGAGGATAGCTTCGGCAATCCGGCAGTTCTTGGGCATGGGCAATTTGATTACATTTTGCTCCATGAGGTCATCGAACACGTTGAAGACCCTAATGCATTATTAAGCCAATTAAACAGCCTGCTATCTTCTAAGGGTTATATTCTAATCACTACACCTAACGCTGCTAATATTGACCTAAACCGACCCGACTTACCCGATCATTATAACCCTGTGCATGTCCCCTACCACCTTCATATATACACGCATGAAATCCTCGAATTTTTAGGCACTAGTCAGAGATGGGAGCTTGTAGATTTCTACGAGCGCAGATATGGCGATACACGCAGGTTCGGCTTTAATGTTCGAGCTTGGAACGCTTACGTGAGTCTCTTTGATGGCTCATTGGACGTTCTTGTTGAGCCGCTCCAAATAGTGAAAGCATTGACCTCTTATAAATTTCTTTTTTACGCTATTTTCGGCTATTGGCTAAGTCTTCATTGTGGTATGGCTATCATGTTCCGCAAAGGCGTTTAATCAAGCATAGGCGTAGCTCGTGGTAGACATCGCTTAAAATATTTATTGCATTTAATGTTGTCCCCAGTTTATCGATAGTAAATACCGTTAAATAATACTATTGACCTCATATTTATTCGCGTTTTGGCTCGTAATTAAGAACAACAATTCCACAGTCAAATGATGTAGCTTTTAGTAAATTGTCATGTATTGCTTGCTATCAAGTTGTTTGAAAATTGTCAGTTAATTTTCGTATGCTGCTTGATTGTTAATCCTTTTCCCTCTTTCGTAATAAGAGGAAGTAATGGTAAAGTAAATTTCCAATACTGGCATACTTCAGGGTGATTTATGAACAAAGGCGAATTAGTAGATGCTGTAGCAGCAAAGACCAACATCACAAAAAAGCAAGCTGATGAAGTCATTAGTGCTTTCTTGTCAGTTGTTACCGAAGCTGTAGCTAACGGTGAAAAGGTAACGCTGATTGGGTTTGGGTCATTCGAGCGACGCGATCGCTCAGAGCGCGAAGGGCGTAATCCGAAAACCAATGAGCCAATGACTATTCAGGCTACCAAAGTACCTGCGTTTTCTGCTGGGAAGCTGTTTAAAGAAAAGGTAGCGCCATAAAGCATAAGTAAGCCACCCTACCCAAAAGGCTGGCCCCAGCGCTCCCAGTTCTCCTTATTAAATGGACTGCGCCACTTCAAAATAAGGTTCAACTCCAATTCCTGCCTTGCACGTCGATCAACCGGAGCATCCCACCAAAATGCGGCGTTGACTGCTGGAGAGTAACCCATAGCGAGGTTGAGTCGATGGGGGATATTATTCCCCGCACCTCTCATTTAGATCCGTGCGTACCCGTTTCCGTGTACACGGCTCCCGATGTTCTTAGCTTGCGCTTTTGCTCATGTGCTTGTAATCGTGGCAACTCTCGTGAATTGCTTCAAGATTATTTTTCTTCCAGTTGGCATGATTTCCGTCGATGTGATGCAGGTGAACCCGTTCTTCATCGATGAATTTTAAACCGCAGGAAGCACATCTATGGTTTTGCTTCTTAAGAGCTTTAGAAGTTTCACCGTCGTAGAGCTTACTATTACGTTCGCTCCAGTAGGCTGTATCTCCGTCATAGGGGGATTTTGTTCCTTTAACCATGACGTGTTTATTTTCGGAGTAAGGAACCTTTGGGAATGCCTTTTTTATTAGCTCCTGGCATGAGTAACGGTTTTGCTTGGTTTCCTTGCTGAATACCTTGAAAGCTCTATGATTGATGTGCCATAAGGAAAACTTTGACCCATCTATCTTGCAGAACTTGTGGTAATTTCTCCAACCTCTAACTACCGGGGCTAGTTTCTCAGCCTTTGTGGTAGCACCATAATTCGAGTTGTTGACGATGTATTTTACTTTCTTACGAAAAGCTTTGAAGTTGTCCACTGAGGGACTACATCTAAACTTTCCATTGCTCTGCACTTTGAAGTGCCAGCCGAGGAAATCAAACCCATCTGTCGCGGCGGTGACTTTGGTTTTCTTTTGGCTTACATTCATGCCGCGTTTGCGGAGGAACTCGCTGATTCTTTCAAGTATCTCTGTCGCATCATCTTCGGGTCGGAGTATAATAACCATGTCATCCGCGTATCGGACTGATGGTTCTTTGATTCTTCCTTGGTTGTCCTTGGATTGATGTATACTTTCTACCCCA
The DNA here is from genome assembly GCF_002245975.1 of Nostoc sp. 'Peltigera membranacea cyanobiont' 213. NCBI lineage: Bacteria > Bacillati > Cyanobacteriota > Cyanophyceae > Nostocales > Nostocaceae > Nostoc > Nostoc sp. 'Peltigera membranacea cyanobiont' 213. The sequence continues at coordinate 2,764 of NZ_NOLI01000236.1, forward strand.
TTAAGTGCGATGTTCGCTAGTAATGGGCTGACCACTCCCCCTTGGGGTGTACCCTGTTCGGGGAATTCTGGGTTAACTCCTGCTTTGAGGCATCGGAAGATACCGATTTTTAAGCCTTTTGGCGCAGTGAGTTCCTCCATAATTGCTGAGTGATTAATCCTGTCGAAGCATTTTTCGATATCGAGTTCAATGACTCGTTTTCCTATTCCATTAGCCTGGGAGTTGAGGTTATTATAGATGTGCTTTTGTGCATCGTGGGCAGAGCGCCCAGTTCTGAACCCGTAGCTCCTGGCGTGGAAGGTGGCTTCGTGTGCTGGTTCTAGTGCATATTTTGCGAGGCATTGCCAAGCTCTATCCGCAATGGTCGGTATTTTAAGCATTCTGGTAGTTCCGTCCTTTTTGGGGATGGGGATTTCCCTTAATCCTTGATGCTTCCAATTTGCACTGTTCATTTTCAGTAGTTCTTCAAGATTGAAGCGTTCTTCAAATGAGAGGGATTTCTTTCCATCAATACCAGCCGTCTTTTTACCGGCATTTAGCTGAGATACAAGTCTAATTGCAAGAAATCGAGCCGAGGTTGATTTTAGAATAAGCTTTTGGAGTAACCGCGCTTTCCGCTTGTCTCCAACTTGAACCGCTTTGTACACGCGCTTTTGAAGGCGGAAAAGATTTCGGCGGAATTTCTTCCACGGTAGGGCTTTCCAAGATTCACTAGTATGTCTACTGTGTCTAATCATTTTCTCTTCTCTGGTTTGTGTATTCTGAACACCTCAGACCAATTACGGTCTGTCCTACCCGAATTGTGGGGATTCCTCCGCTCGTCTGGGCTACTTGGGGAACGAAAGCCCCTAGACCCACAGCTCGTTTTTATTCGTTCCCTCGGAGAGATTGATGAGCCACTGCGTTGCGGGGGTTCCCCCCGTTGTAGCATGTGGCGTTCTTCCGTTAGATGTAGCCATTTTGACTGTTGGATTCCCTTGACTCTTGCCGTTGTCACACTAATACGCGGCGGGAATGAACTCCAACGGGGTCAGGGGTTTTTGCGTTACGCCCTGCCTGGATTTAAGTCACTTTTATAGGCTCTGTTTCATCCTGGGAACTCCCTATTAGCGCCAGTGTCAGCCCGTAACGACCGTCTGATTGCGCCCTGATCCCAGCTTCACTCTACAAGAACCGAGCTTGTTCGGTGTGGGCAGGTAAGGAGTCAATTCTGAGTCTGAATGGCAAGACTTGCACTTGCATCTGACCGAGAGTTCAGCCTTTTGGTGACAGTAATCTGCTGTCAGGCTGGATTAGTTATTTACGGATTGAGTACCGTGATTCCCTAATCAACGAATCGCACTAATGTAAATCCTGGTAGCTGGCGATGTAATCTTTGCAGGCGTGTATACCCTGCCATCGCTTGTTACTGCGGCACGTTTCGCCCACGTACAACACAATAGAAGCTGTCGAGTCTATGATGAAATACAGACAAATTGACCCAGGACTATCAACTGGCATTCGATAAAACGACATTGGCACAAGCCGCAGCAAGAGTGGATCAATTTGGTCTGGGTCGCAGTGCTTAGGGGTAAGGTCAAATAATGCCGTCTGCTGTAGTGGTTTGTTCTCTTGAACCTTCTGCTGATATTCAAAAATCTGAGATTTCCACTTTAGCAGGGCATCAGCACTCATCACCAATGTCTCTGTCAAAAGTGCTAGCGTAGGCTTCACTTCTGGAAATAGGTTTAGCTGATTGGGTTCCAAGGGTATTGCGGGGAGCGTGCCAACTAGCTGATTATCCAAGAGAACTGACAATTAAGAGCATTTGCTTTTGGTGTCGCCACAATAACGAAAGTGGTAGAGTATATAGCGATCGCTACGCTAAAAATGTTTTTAAAATATGGCTGACCAAAAAGATAAAGCTCAAGAAAAAAACCGTCTTGAACAGCTTCAAGATGAACAAGGCAACACTGATTCTAAACACTCAGGCGGTGCTGGTGCTTCTGGCGGCAATTCAGGTGCAGGTAAATCTGGTACATCAAAAATTTCTGCCACTGGTACACCTGATGATATCGAAAAAATTGATCGGGATCAGGAGTAAAGCTGACTCCGACGAGTCAAGGTTTAACTGGATCGTCTCTGATTAGTAACTCAACTCAACTCAACAATGATGGATTGAATACCTTATTATTCAGTCCACATAAGCTTTCACAACGCGATCATCAGAAGGCTGTCAAAGAATTATGGTCTTTGATATTCAATCCGCACTTGCTTAATGTCAATTTGCTCAGACTCTAAAAATTCAAGTTGCTCTACTTGGTATAATCCTAAACTTTCAAACTGTTCAAGTTCCGAGCTTGATAATGGCCAAGGTGGCCCATTCGGTTCAACTTCTGTGTCTCGAACACGAGTAATCAGCAACAGGGTTCCATTTGGAGCAACTACATAGGCAACTGAAGAAATGACTGAAGAACGCACATTCAAGGGTAAAGCTTGAATATTGCGACATTCAAAAACAAAATCAAAGGCTTGATGCCACTGTGAGGGAATTGTTAACAAATCTACAACTACATAGTTGACAGTCGAATCAGGAAATCGCTGCTGACACCAGGCGATCGCTGTCGGTGAAATATCAAAAGCAGTTACTTCAAATCCTAAACTAGCTATTGCTTCGGCATCGTCTCCCAAGCCACAACCAATAACTAGTGCCTTTTGCGGTGAAGTAAATAGTTCATGATTCGTCAACCAATCTTGTAGATAAGGATGAGGAGTTAACTTAGCCCAAGGAATTTGTGCTGTGTCCCCTTTAGCTTTAGCATATAAAACTTCAAACCATGCCGAGGGATCTGATTTTTGTAACGCTTCTGTCGCTAACTGTTTAATATAAAACTGTAAATTTCCCGGTTGTTGTTCCAACATAAAAATCGATCCCACTCCATTGTCAATTATGGCAGTCTATACCAGTTGAACTGAAAATCATAATTGCAGGCTAACGCTATGCGAATTAAAAGTTACGAATGATCTTTTTGATTGTGGCTCCTCAAGGCAACCATTGGTTTACAGTCCTAGAGTGCCAGTCCAGTAGAAGTAATTGACAAAAAGTACAATTTTTGCAGAGACTGATAGAGGGTAATATTGGGGA
>NZ_NOLI01000237.1:0-5862 GCF_002245975.1 Nostoc sp. 'Peltigera membranacea cyanobiont' 213
GCTCTCAGTTCTGATGGCAAAATATTAGCTAGCGGTAATTAAGCGGACAGCGATCGCATTTTATCAATCTAGGGGAATGATAGCCAGTAGTGCAAGCTTAAACCATCATGTCACAGAATCCCAACCAGCCAAGACCTTTTGATGTTGTTTTAGGTAGCCAAACACCTATCCCAAACGATGCAGCAGTTTTAGGAGGACTGCCAGGAGTCAAACAACGGTTAGCCAGTACTACCCCACAAAATCGGATTGCAGCGTTAAAAGAAGCCCTCCAGCACGGGGATGCAGGCTTAGATTTAGTTATCCAAGCTTTGCAAAATGAAGTCACACAAGTTAGGTGGGCTGCTTATTCGCTGTTAAGGCAAAGAAAAGAACCTCGGATAAAACAGGCGTTACGCGAGTATAACCCTTGGCAAAAGCTTACATGTCTGCGTACTTTGGAAGGGCATTCAAGGTTTATTAGCTGTGTTGTCTTCAGCCCTGATGGACAAACTCTTTTCAGTGGCAGTTGGGACACAACAATCAAAGTATGGGAGTTTGCAACAGGACGTTTAATTCGCACGCTGGACGGAGGTGGATATTATGTTAGTTCCCTAGCCATTAGCCCTGATGGTCAAACTCTTTTCGTCGGACAGGAAAAGAATTTTATCAAGGTTTTGGATTGGCAAACTGGAAAGAAAATTAGCACTTTGCGTACTAGGTTACAAGCAAGGTTTACGTGGATTTACGCTCTAGCTGTTAGTCCAGATGGGCAAATTCTTTTTAGCAGCGACTATTCACTCAAAGCCTGGGATTGGCAGATGGCAAAAGAACTTTACAACTTGTATTCTCATCAGAGTGAGATTTGTTGTCTTGCAATCAGCTTAGACGGACAAATCTTAGTATGTAACAGTCAGGACAACAGCATCACCGTATGGGATTTAGCAACAGCAAAGCAAATCCATATTTTGAAGGGACATTCAAAAGCAGTTACCTCCGTTGCCATCACTGGCGATAAAAAAACTCTTGTCAGCGGTAGTTGGGACGCTTCTATTAAAGTGTGGGATTTAGAAACGGGAAAAGAAATTTACACTCTTATTGCAGATCAAACCCAGGTTAATTGTGTAGCCATTAGCCCAGATGGACAAACCTTCTTTAGCGGCGGTGAAGAAAATACAATCAAAGTATGGGATTTGCAAACCGGACAGCAGATGAACGCGCTAAGAGGGCACCAATCTCTTCTTATTAGGAGTCTTGCAATTAGCCCAGATGGGCAGAATCTGGTTAGTAGTTGCAGTTGGGAAAAAACTATTAAAGTGTGGGGACTTGCTTAAAGACAACATAACTATAGCAGGTATAGCAAATAATTCTGCTAAACCTTTTCTGAAGCAGGGATGGACAGGTTACACTTCTACATATTAAATCTCTCGTCCACCTGAATTTGGTCATATTGGCAGTGGTTGCGATCGCAGCGCTAATTCCTGGAACAATCAAAAGTAACGCCAAAAATCCCAAAAAGCTTTTCATAGAAAACATTCCCATTCTTTGATCGTCTACATCGCTCGTATTTTTGCTTGAGAGGTTGATGTATGCGTAGCATTTTTGGGAATTCTAATAAGGAATCAAAAGGTAAAGCACCATGACAGACAACCAAAATCAACCCAGAGATTATGATGCAGTGTTGGGAGGACAATCTCCGCCTCCTGTGGATGGAGTTGTTTTAGGAGGAATTGAGGGGGTTAAACGTTGTTTATCAAATCCTGTAATTACAGTCCGAATTGCTGCACTTAGCGAAGCCTTGAAATATGGTGATGCAGGGTTGGATGTATTAATTCAAGCATTGCAAGATAAATCGAGATTGGTACAGCGTTTTGCTTATCAACTATTGAAGCAAAAAACAGAACCGCAAGTCAAACAAGCTTTGCAAACATATAAACCTTGGAACTTGGAAGAGAGATTTAACGACTATCAAGGGTATAAAGGAAATAACGTTACTCAATTTGCTAATCGCCAAGTTCTAGAGTTCGATGCAAATGTAGGTATTGTTGAACCTGTTAACAATGCTTATGCTCTCAGGTTTGAGTATGAAAATCATGAGAATTTACCCAGTAAACTTAGTAGACTTCTGCAAGAACCCAACGCCGACAAATTAGAAGCTTTAGTGTTTGGTTTATGGAGCGAAGGAAGCCAAACCGATTCAAGTAGTATTGTTCAAGCTTTAGTTGATGCTAAACAACGTTTAACTAATCTCAAAGCTGTTTTTATTGGCGATCTTACTTCTGAGGATTCGGAAATATCTTGGATTCAACAAAGTGATGTAAGTCCCATTTTACAAGCTTATCCAAAACTCGAAATTTTGCAAATTCGTGGTGGCGATCGTTTACAATTTAGTCCGCCGATACGACACAATCACCTCAAAGCGTTGATTGTTGAAACTGGGGGTTTAAGTCGGGATACTGTTGCACAAATTTGTAATATGAATCTACCAGCCTTGGAACATTTAGAATTATGGTTTGGTAGTGAAGATTACGGCGGAGATTGTTGGGTTGAAGATTTAAATCCAATTATTTTTGCAGAAAAGTTTCCCAATTTGGTTTATTTAGGATTACGCAATAGTCAATTTACCGATGAAATAGTCAGTGTTATTATAGGTTCTCCAATTCTTGATTATATCAGCGTACTTGACCTTTCAATGGGAACGCTGACTGATGCTGGTGCGGAAGAATTGCTGAATAGTCAAGCTATAAATAATCTTGACATTCTCAATATTTCAGAAAACTTCTTATCTCAGGAAATGATTGAAAAATTCTCTGGTTTGGATGTGCGTATTTTGGCAAATAATCAGAAAGAAGAAGATGAAGATAGTTACATCGATGGTCGCTATTGTTCTGTTTCTGAGTGAAATTTACAGTAATGGGCGACTTCTAGTCGCGGCTACACAGACAAAACCCGCCTGCGCGGGTTAAAAAACTTTCTCTTAATTAGTTCAGTTTTAACTATGAATAATAATTCTAATCAACCCGGAGAATTTGACGCAGTACTTGGTGGAGAACAGCAAAATCAAAACTACGGTGTAGTTTTGGGAGGAATTGAGGGAGTTAAAAGTCGTCTGAATAGCGAAGATTATGAAGTCAGAATTGCGGCGCTTGAAGATGCACTAAAATATGGTGACGCAGGAGTAGATTTAATTACTGAGGAGTTATATAACTCTACAAACGAAACACATGATTGCGCTATTGATTTACTACGAAAAATGGGTATTAAAGGTAAACAGGCATTACTTGATTATGATCCTTGGTTATTTTTTACTACATTTAAAAATTGGAGAAACCTTTATTTTGATAAAATTGATGATCCAAGAGGTATAGCATACTGCGTCGATATTGAAAATCCATTATTAGATTTACTTAAAGACCCTAAAGCTAAATTATTAGAAGCAATAAAATGCAGAATATATGACGATGATATAAACATTACAACTGGTTTTAAAGATTTTTGTAACATAATTATTCATGCTTGTGAATTACTTACAAATTTACAAGCATTATTGATTGGAGATGAATACCGAATTTATAATAAAAAATATAAGATATCAAGAGTTAATGTATCTAATATTCATCCTCTACTCAAAGCTTATCCTAATTTAGAATTACTTCATATTCGGGGTAGAATGCTTGAGGAAGATATTCTCAAGCCTGAATTAAAGATAGTACAAGTTCGGAATAATGAAAATAATTCTATTATTCCCATTAAGCCATTAAAACATGAGAGTTTAAAAACTCTGATTGTTGATGCTGATGGTATATCTGATAGCAATCTTGCAAAAGTTTGTAATTTAAATTTACCATCTCTAGAATACTTTGAACTATGGCTAAATAGAAGCGATTTAAGCAACATCAATATTGATAGTTTAGCACCAGTGCTTTCGGGTGAATCATTCCCTAGCTTGGCATACCTAGCAGTGAGACAATGTGGAAACATGAGTGAAGTTGCTCAGGCTATTGTGAATTCCCCAATTATGCAACATCTGAAAGTACTTGAGTTAACAGATGGAAATATAAGTAATGGAGGTGTTTTATTAAACTCTCCAGCGATTAATCGCTTGCACACTCTCGATGTTTCTGGAAATCGTTTACATCCAAATATAATTGAGCAACTTTCTGAGTTGAAATGTCGAGTAATTGCAGATTCTCAGTTTAGCGATCGCTATTACTCAGTCTGGGAATAAAATAATAAAATATTATCCAAAATGAACAACAATCCAAATAAACCAAGAGAATATGATGCAGTGCTTGGTGGAGAAGTACCACCACCAGTTAACGGTGTAGTATTAGGAGGAATTGAAGGCGTAAAAAATCGGTTGAAAAGCCCTGAAGCTAGAGAAAGAGCATCTGCATTGATTGATGCTTTACGATATAAAGAAGAAGGTTTTCAATTAGTAATTGAAGCCTTGAAAGACTCTTCAGATAAAGTGCAGATTTTTGCTGATCGTCTTCTGCGAGATAAAGCTGGAGAAAAGGGTAAACAGGCTTTATTGAGACATAATCCTCAGCAATGTTTTACTATGCTAGAAGATTGGCAATTTGAAACTTTTTATCCAAATATTGGAATCACTTCTGCAATTAGTACAGCTTACGATGTTAAACTCTATCGTGAAAAACCCAATACTGGTGGAAGATTGGGTGTAATTGAATATTTTAATCTAGATGCTCTTAAAGCATTTATCAATGATAACCAAGTTAGTGAAGTTAAAGCTTTAGCTTGTTGGATGCCTTATGATCGTTACACAGAAATATATGAGCGACAGTCTGGAACACTCATAAATATGCTTTGTGAAGCTAGTCAAAAATTAAGAAATTTAAAGGCTTTATTTATTGGCGATTGCCGCCCACACGAGTATCAAAAATCACGTTTGTATCGAAGTGATCTGATTTCTATTTTAGAGACTTTTCCGAATTTAGAGGTATTAAAATTACATGGAGATGCTTATAATAAGCTCTTTGCAAAAAAAATATATCATCAATATTTAAAAACTCTAATATTAGAAACAGCTAATGACAATGCTCGCGCAATATCACAAATCTGCAACCTTGAATTGCCATCACTTGAATATCTAAAATTATCAGGAGGTACTTCTGGATATTCAGCAATAGAATTTGATTTTTTCGAGTCACTATTTTCAGGTGAATTACTTCCTAATTTATCTTATCTTAGTTTACCAAGCTTTAAAAATACTGACGTAATTGTAGAAGCTTTAGTTCAATCTCCAATTATTGAACGTCTAGCAGTGCTTGATATATCGATGGGAACTTTAACAGATAAAGGTGCAGAGAATTTGCTGAATTGTCCAAGTGTAAATCGGCTTTATACACTCAATATTTCTAAAAACTGCATATCTCCACAAATGGTTCAACAATTATCTCAACTTAATTGTCGATTAATTGCAGATTCGCAGGAAGAAAACTCTCGTCTCTGAGAAGTAGCTTCCCGCTATTCTGCCCTCCACGAATAAATAATACATTAGATAATGCTAAACTTCATCCTCATCGCCAACCCCGAAAACCGCCGTGTCGGTTTCTTCCAACAAGCTATCGCCCATTTCAACTTACCACCAGCTACCGTAGTAGATTACGCCGACTTAATAGCAGGAAAACAAACTCTCGAACAATTCAATACACCCAATACTATTATCCGCTTTGACTCTCCAGAAAAAAACTTTGATGTTGATAAAGCCATCATTGGGGAAGGGAGTAGGGAGTGGGGAGTAGGGAGTGGGGGAATTTTTTCTAGTTCCAATCATCAACATATTAGTGCAGAAGCCGCGACAAAATTAGAATTTGACAAAGGACTGATCCTCTATCCGCGACAGTGGTATTTAGGCTGGCG
>NZ_NOLI01000238.1:0-5846 GCF_002245975.1 Nostoc sp. 'Peltigera membranacea cyanobiont' 213
ATGTATGGGAGGATTTATACTGCGATCGCTCATCTGATTAGGGACGAGCAACGAGCAAACCGTTAGCTCGACTCCAAAAGTAAATCTTCTTTCTCTTCTACCCCTCTGCTTTCTTGTCAAGGGTTCCTGCTACAAAATTCATGGCTACAAGATTCGTGCAAAAAGTCTATCTACGGTAGGCGTACAGGAGCGTTCAAAACAATGTCAACTTCATTATATTTTGTAATTGGTTTTCTTCTGCTTTTGGTGGTAGGAATTGCAACTTATTTCTGGCGATCGCAAAATTATTCAACAAACAACATAATATGAATAAAATTCCCGTCACAGTAATTACAGGATTTCTAGGCGCAGGCAAGACGACGAAAATTCGCACAGGCGCGACAGTGGCCAGCGTAATTACTGTAGTGGACTGTGAGGAAATGAATGCGACCATCCAATAGTGTTTGGCAAGGAAATTTTGGTTACTGGCAAAACAGCTTTATCCATAACAATATATTGGTAATTGGTTACACAGCATGGAAGGGATTTCAGTCATTTGGGCGGGGAGTTGTCTTATGTGCTATGGATACTCAAGTTACTCATCCTACAATTACAAGTCTTGATACAGTTCCCTTCACCCTGCAATTTCTTCCTTGCGATCTGATTGGGCATTACTTGCGATCGCAATCAATTAGCTCATCCACGATCTCATCCATTTTCCCCGCAGTGGCAACATACAATCCCGATCGAGATATTCTTCTGGTGCTAAAGGCTGAACCTCAAATTGAGGTTAGTTTTTTACACCAACTAAAAATTACTCCACCCGATTGCTACGAACAAGTTTGCAACCGTTGGTCAGAATTTCAACCAAGTTTAATGCCTTAAAACTTACTTTATTTCTCAATGCTCAAACCAAAATCAATCAATATTCCTAAACCAACTCGCTACCAAAATGCGGCGATAGATTATTACATGGGACTCACAGACTCGTCCTATCTGCATTACGGGTATTGGGAGCCACTACCTACTGCGGGTGAAGAATTAACTCTAACTGGTCTGCGTGTGGCTCAGTCAGCCTATGCAGCCAAACTTTTGAGTTTTATCCCAGAGGGGACAAAAACTGTCCTTGACGTAGGCTGTGGTATTGGTGGTAACGCAGCATATTTCTGCTCGCGCGGTTTCAGTGTTGAGGGATTAGCACCCGACGCACTCCAGCAAGAAAGATTTATTCAAAATACCAACGGTCAAGTCCCTTTCTACTTAACGAGATTTGAAGATTTTCACACTTCACGCTCCTACGACCTAGTTCTGTTTAGCGAAAGCAGCCAGTATATTGCTCTTGACGATTTAGCTGAGGGTGCAGCTCGTTTACTAAGTAGTGGTGGCTACCTACTTATTGCGGATATGATGCGTTCTGACAGCGAATACAAAGAAGGCATTTTTTCAAATTGTCATGTCGCCAGTGAGCTTCAGACAGCGTTGATGCAGGCTGGATTCAAGTTAATTAAGACTGAAGACATTTCAACCCATATTGCGCCAACCATTGACTTGTGTGTTAATAACTTCCGGACTTTTGGGCTGACAACGGTCAAATATATTGCAGATGTTGTAGCGATCGCATTTCCACCATTACACGCGATCGGTCGTTTAGCGTTTAAGCGTTGGTTAGAAAAACCGATTATTGAGGGATTAGCAGCACGCGCAATTTTTGAGAGCCATTTATGTTATTCCATCCAACTCTGGCAGTTATCACAAGGAGTTTAATCAAGATGACCCCAGAAATCAACATCCAAGATTAGCAACAAGCTTTTATCGAAACAGAATTCAGGAGTCAGGAGTCAGTTGGGTATTCTGTACGACTGGCAGATAGCGGTGTACACACAAATCTTCTAGAGTTGCCTCATAGGCTTTTGATCCCCCCAACCCCCCTTCAAAAGCTACGGTGTACACACATCTTTGTACAAACCCAAAATCGTTGGAGATCCCCCTAAATCCCCCTTAATAAGGGGAGCCAGCGCGGTCTTCTCCCAAAGGGAGCGACTGGCGTGGGTTAAGGGGGATCGCTAAGTGCTTAAAATCACGGCGAAATACTTTTTAAATATCCTCTCAACGGTCATATTCTCGAAGCTGTAGATTTATTTGCAAGCTCAACGTTTGTTAGATTCTTGGGTTAGCATTAGCTAAATAATTATATTTAATTTTTTATATCATTAAAAATTAAATATAAACAGTAATAACTTAATAGTAATTTGCAATTTTGATTAAGTTTTAACCAAGAGATAGTAAAATTTATATCTTTCGCTGGATAGAGTTTTCAGCCTTTGGGGAGATGCTTTAAACAGCTAAATTCCACGATTCTGAACTAAATAGTTAGGTGTTGCCATAGATACAGACGAAAATACTAAGAGTTGCTTCTCAAGAAAATCTTAATTCCCCAAATTTAAACTTAGTAGAAGGAAATACAATGTTCCAAAGTACGGAAATCATGGCGGGACTCTACAAACCACTATTGTGGGTGGCACAGGTTCCAGTAGATCCCTCAAATGTCACGCCAGCACAGGCATCAGTTCTCACTTCGGGGCCGCGCTTTTTTGTGGCTTTAATCTCCGGCGTGATTCTAGCCTTTGCTTTCCAATTAGTTCTTACTAATCTCTCCCTTGCAGCCGGTATTTCCTACCTGGGGCACTCATCTGACTCGGATTCTGATTCTGGGGAAGTTGGAAGTTTGGGCGGCAGCATTCGCAAAATCGGTACCGCAGTCGGGATTTGGACGTTAGTCACAGTGACGATCGCTTTATTAATTGCCTGTTTCCTGGCAGTTAAATTGAGCCTTGTAATCTTAGATCCAGGATTGGGAGCAATTCTTGGTTTGGTGATTTGGGGTGCTTACTTTTTACTCCTGGTTTGGGTCAGTTCCACTACTGTGGGTTCCTTAATTGGCTCAGTGGTGAATACCGCAACTTCTGGTTTCCAGGCGATTATGGGCACAGCCACCGCCGCATTGGGTGCGAAAGCTGTCAATAGCCAAGTTGTAGCCACAGCTGAAGCCGCCGCCGCCGCCGTCCGTCGAGAACTAGGAAGCGGCATTGACCCTGGAAGTATTCGGGAGAACATAGAAGATTATTTGGATAAGCTGCGTCCACCAGAGTTGGATGTGTCGAAAATTCGGAGTGATTTTGAAAATTTACTCAACGATCCCCAATTAAAAGCGATCGCCGGGACTCAAGATATTCGCAACATCGACCGCCAAAAATTTATCGAGTTAGTCAGCAGCCGCACTGACCTTTCCAAAAAAGACGTTAGCCGCATTGCTGATACTTTGTATAAAGTTTGGCAACAGGTAGTGAGTCAGCATTCACCCACCGAAGACCGGATGGGTGAATTAATGGACTATCTGAAATCACTTCCAGCCGGACAAAGCAAGACAGATGAACTTAACGCCAAGCTGGATCGATTAGTTGCAGAAACACGTGGTTCCAAAGAAACTGACCAAAAGGCATCTACTGGGCCAATTCAAAGTACACTCCAGCAAGGACTATCTGCCTTAACTGGCATTGTATTGGGACGGGCAGATTTATCTGATTTGGATGTGGAAAAAATCTTGGGTAGTCTCACCACCGCCAAAGATAAAGTCACCCAACAAGCAGATAAGCTAGGTTTGCCAACACCATCACAACCCTATAGTCCAATTCGCTCTGATATCGAAAACTACCTCTACAACACTTATGCTTGGCAACTAAGCCCAGAAAAAATCGCCCAAGAATTTCGTGATGTCATCTACGACCCAGCAGCCGACCCTGGAATAGTCCGCAGAGAACTAGAACGGCTATCTCGTAACGATTTCGTCAAAATTCTCCAACAACGGGGATTGCTTACCCAAACCCAAATTCAGCGCATTGCAGATCGGCTAGAATTTGTCCGCAAAGATGTGCTGGTGATAGTTACAGGTATTGAAGAAAGAGATATAGTCCAAGACCTGCAACGCGCGGTGGAAAGTTATCTGCTCGTTACCTCGAAAGCAGATTTGACACCAGAAGGCATTGAACAGAATTTCAAACCACTGTTGCAAGACCCAGATGCAGATTATGAAACCCTAACATTGCGACTGGCGCATGTTGAACGTCAAGAAATTCGGGAGATATTGCTCCAACGGAATGATGTCCAGCTATATGAAGTAGATAGCATTCTGGACGAGTTGGAAAAACAACGCGATCGCGTCTTGGTAGAATCTAAAGGATTAGCTGAACAAGCACAATATCAAGCAGAAACCCTGTGGTTGAATGTAGAATCATATCTGCGTAATACAGGGAAATCAGAACTGAATCCTGATGCCATCCGTGCGGAGTTCAAAAAGCTACTAGAAGATCCCCAAGCTGGAATTTCCTCAATTCGGGCGCGGTTGTCTCGCTTTGACCGCGATACCTTGGTGCAATTGTTGAGTCAACGGCAAGATTTGAGTGAAGAACAAGTCAATCAAATCATCAATTCGGCTGAGGAGTCGTGGCATAACATTCGCCACACACCCCAAGCTGTAGTGGATAAAGCCAAAGAGCAATACGACTCTGTTACTACAACGATCGCAGATTACCTCCGCAATACTGGCAAACAAGAACTGAATCCTGAAGGTATTCAGCGAGATTTGACCAGATTGTTTGAAAATCCCAAAGAGGGAGCCGTCGCCCTACGGCGGCGGTTATCGCAGGTAGACCGAGATACACTGGTGAAATTGCTCAGTCAACGTCAAGATTTGAGCGAACAACAAGTCAATGAAATCATTGATTCCACCCAAACTTCGATTCGTAACTTTGTGCGTGCGCCTCGTCGTTTAGCTACCCGCACCCAGCAAAGAGCGGAAACATTCAAAGCTTATCTAGAAGAGTATCTGCGCCAAACTGGCAAAGAAGAACTGAACCCAGAAGGTATCAAACGCGACCTGCAACTTCTCTTGCACGATCCGCGAGTTGGGGTAGAAAGTTTTAGCGATCGCCTTTCCCAGTTTGACCGTTCTACCATCATCGCCCTGCTGAAAATTCGGGAAGATATGACTGATGAAGAAGCAGCCCGGATTGCCGATAGCATTGTATCCGTCAGGGATCAATTTGTAGAACAAGTGCGGAATATCCAACGAGGCATTCAAGATGCAATTGATGGGGTTTTTGCCCGCATCCGCAACTATCTTAACTCCCTGGATCGCCCAGAACTAAATTACGATAGTATCAAGCGCGATGTCCGCACATTTTTTGACGATCCTCAAGCGGGCTTTGATGCCCTGCGCGATCGCCTATCTTCTTTCGATCGTGATACCTTAGTGGCAATTATGAGTTCTCGTGAGGACATCTCTGAGGAAGATGCCAACCGGATCGTTGACCAAATTGAGGGGGCTCGCAACAAAGTCTTGCAACGTGCAGAACGCATCCAGCAAGAAGCCCAACGCCGCCTAGAACAGGTGAAGCAGCAAGCACAGCGACAAGCGGAAGAAACCCGCAAAGCCGCAGCTACAGCCGCTTGGTGGTTGTTTGCCACAGCATCCGTCTCCGCCGTTTTCTCTGCAATAGGAGGAGCGATGGCTGCAAGGCCGTAGTTTAACAAGTTGTCTCCGCTCACTTTTAAGCCTCCCGATATGGGAGGCTTTTCTATGGAGTACTAAAAGGGCCGTTAGAAACCGCGTCTACAAGAGGCTTTCACCTCCGTGGGTTTCAAAATCTTGATTTGACTTTATCGTTTGTGTCAGAGCGAATAGCGATACCTGCGGGGGGCTACGCCAACGCATTTGTTATTTCAGCATACCCATTTGTTATTTCGGCATACTCATTTGTTATTTCGGCATACTCATTTGTTATTTCGGCATACTCATTTGTTATTTCGGC
>NZ_NOLI01000239.1:0-5835 GCF_002245975.1 Nostoc sp. 'Peltigera membranacea cyanobiont' 213
GGATAGGCATCTTGCCCGTCCCCAATATTAGGACGGGCAAGATGCCCATCCCACAATAAAATTTGGGATATTTTTTTTATTTGGAAGTCCCTAACCGGACATGTATGAGATGTTCTTGGATGTAAATTAACCGCTTCACCTGACTAACTGCGCGGCGGAATTGAAAAATTGACGACACAATCCTTTCGTGACTAAAACTGTTGTCAACAAGTTAGCGAAAGCCACCATGAACGTAATTAAAATTTCGTAAGATACTGCATCAAGAGGTTTTACACCAGCTAGTAACTGTCCGGTGGTAATGCCTGGTATTGCCACCATCCCGATAAGTATCATTTGATTCAGAGTCGGAATCAATCCGGCTCTGATAGCGTCTTTGCGGTACTGGCTAACTGCTTGCTGGGGCGTTGCACCTAAACTCAAGTGGGTTTCTATTTCGAGATGGCTGGAATTAATGGTGCTGACAAGACGTTCGCCTGCTAACGCAGCTGCATTAGTAGCGTTACCTAAGACTATCCCTGCTAGGGGAATTATATACTGTGGTTCGTACCATCTTTCTGGTTGAATAATCAAGAAGTTGATGTAAAACACCGTCAGGGCAGTACTAATTAAAATTGAACCCCACACCAAAGGCAATAGATGAGGAATTTTTTGGCTGATGCGATTTCGTGCGACAATCGCCGTAATTGTCAGCATTATTGCTAATAGCGCCAAAACTGCCCAAGCATTGTCTAAAGCCAAGATGAAATCTAAAATGTATCCCAATACAAGAAGTTGTAAGATAGTTCTCCCAGTCGCAAGGGCTAGGTTCAACTCTAATCCTAATTTTTCCCAGGCAGATAAACCAATGGCGATCGCCATCAATCCCACAGCAATAGCTAAATCTACGAAATTCAGCTCGATCAGATCCTGCATGGGTTCTCTATCTCCTAGTATTTTCTTTTCAAAGCAGCCCACACACCTGGAACTTTGATCCGATGTGTTGGATCTTGGTTGATATATATCACTTTCATCAATTCAAATTTCAAAAATGGTACAACCTTAACATGACAAACTCCTAGTATGTCTACTATCTGTAAATTAAATGTGCGGCAGTCTAGCTCGCCAAAATTTAAGTAAAAACCCTAATAGATGCGTATCTTGGGCGATAGTCTTTTAGTTGCTTCTTTTTGATTAATAATTCAATCAGCAAAAATTGACTCTCGAAGTGCATCCTTTGTATCTTCCGATAAAATGAGAACTCATGATCCAAAGTGTAAATCCCATCCCTGCCTTTGATATTAAGCAGCAATACACCACCATCGAAGCAGAAGTAAGTGCAGCCGTCTTAGAAGTTTTGGCTTCTGGGCGCTATATCGGCGGCCCTGTAGTAGAAGGCTTTGAGCAACAGTTTGCTGCTTATAATACTGTTACTGAATGTGTGGCTTGTAATTCTGGTACTGATGCGCTCTACTTAGCGTTACGAGTCTTGGAAATCGGTGCAGGCGATGAAGTGATTACAACGCCTTTCACCTTTATTGCTACCTCTGAAGTAATTAGCGCCGTCGGTGCAAAGCCTGTTTTCGTTGATATTGATGCTACTACGTTTAATTTGGATGTGGAGCAAGTAGCGGCGGCGATTACACCCAAAACTAAAGCGATTATCCCGGTTCACCTTTTTGGACAACCCGTGGATATGACATCATTAATGGCGATCGCTCAATCTCACAATTTGTCAATAATTGAAGATTGCGCTCAGTCTACAGGCGCAAGGTGGGCTGATACAAAAGTAGGAAGTATTGGACATATTGGTTGCTTTAGTTTCTACCCTACCAAAAATCTTGGTGGTTGCGGTGATGGCGGAGCAATAACGACTAAAGATCCTGCGATCGCTACTAAACTACGAATCCTCCGAGATCATGGTAGTAAAGTTCGATATTTACACGAGAAAATCGGTGTAAATAGCCGCTTGGATGCTCTCCAAGCAGCCATCTTACAGATTAAGCTGCGTTATTTAGATATTTGGAACGATCGCCGCCGAGATATCGCTAATTATTACTATCAGTTCCTGAGCCAAATTCCGGGAATCGTCCCGCCTCAAGAATTACCTGGGGGTATTGGGGTATGGAATCAATACACTATTCGCATTTCCGGCGAAGGGCGAAATGGTTCTACCGCCAAATATCGAGATTGGGTGCGTAGTCAATTACAAGAACAGGGTGTGAGTTCAATGATTTACTACCCCCACCCTTTACATTTGCAGCCAGTTTATCAAAATCTAGGTTATCAAATTGGGGACTTACCAATAGCAGAGCAAGCTTGCCATGAAGTCATAGCTCTGCCCATGTTCCCAGAATTGACACAATACCAGCAAGACCAAGTGATTTATGCGTTAAAAGAAGTTATGAGTTAGAAGTAGAGACGCGATTAATCGCGTCTCTACTGTTAGGAGTTTTGAATGAATAATGTTTCTTCAACTCATCCCTCCCAACTCCTAACTTATTTCACTACTACATTCGCAGCTGCCAAGGCTTCTACCAAGCCACGCACAGCCGCAATCATTGCTATTTCACTATTAAGTTGGTTGATGGCGGAACCAACACCAACACCAGCCGCACCAGCTGCGATCGCTAATGGTGCTGTAACGTTAGAAATGCCAGAAGCACACAATACTGGTACTGACACGACACGGGATATTTCAAAAGCTGCTGCCAAGGTGGGAGCAGCTTTTTCAATTAATCCTAAAGTTCCAGGATGAACTGGGTTACTGCTAGTACCGCCTTCGGTTTGGATAATATCTGCTCCAGCTTTCACCAGTTCTTCGGCTAACTGTACCTGTTGATCTAGTTCCAAAATGTGGGGAACGGTGACAGATAAGGTGATTTCTGGGAGAAGGGCGCGGGTTTGCTTAGTCAGCGCTAGCACTTCTAGAGCCTCAAAGCGGCGACCTTGAGCATAAAAGGAATCGAAATTCCCGATTTCAATTAAATCAGCACCAGCTGCCACAGCTTGCACAAATTTTTCTGGATCTACTGCCGATACACAAATTGGTAATTTTGTCAAATTTTTAGCTAATTGTACCAAAGCGCGATCGGCGGCAATATCAACAAAAGTAGCACCGCCAAATTCAGCAGCTTTGACAGTAGCAGCAACGCTAGCAGCGTCGAAGTTATTCAAGCCGCTAATTACTTTCAGAACGCGGCGGTTAGTAAATGCCCGTTGGAGTGGAGGATGCATCGTCATGGTTATGCTTTTGAAGCTATGAGAATTATAAATTAGGTATATTCTACCGTCACTCAGTTGATGAGGAACTAAATCACTATGGCAGTTGCCAAATTTTGATTTCTGCAAGCCGTACCCAGAGCGATCGCATAAACTTAGCCGGAACCTCCATTAAAATTTAACTCTCCCAGTTCAGCTAGGGATTAAATGCAGCACAACACGACAATGAAACATAAAGTTCAGCAAATATCTATGTGAAAATAATTAAGTTCTATTAAGTTATTCTTTTTAGGAGTGAAGATATGACGGCAAATTTTGACGATAAGGAAATACTTGAACTCTGGGATAATAGAGCTAAAGACTGGGATATTCAAGTTGGCGATGATGGTGACAGCAATCGAATTCTGAACTCAGATCCAGTACTATGGAGTTTCGCTGGTGATGTTGCGGGATTGTCTGTCCTTGATGCTGGTTGTGGCACAGGATATCTGGCACGCCAACTTTGCCTGAAAGGGGCCAGTGTAACTGGTATAGATTTTTCACCTCAGATGATAGAAATTGCCCAATTCAGAGCTAGCCAAAATAATCTAGATATAGATTTTCATTTGGATTCATGCACTGAACTTAAGTCGCTTTCAGATGAACAATTTGATACGATCGTCTCGAATTATGTTCTGATGGATTTGCTCGATCTCGAAGGAGCAGTCAAGGCATTCAATCGTGTTCTTAAACCTGGTGGTATTGCAATTCTTGTGTTCTCACATCCTTGCTTTCCCCAAGGCAAATCGACAACTGTAAAAGAGGATGGGACGGTTTCTTATAGTTGGGATTCTTCCTATTTTGAAAGGATGCAACACAACGACGAACCTTGGAACCATTTTACAACAACATTTATTTGGTTTCACCGCCCTCTTTCCGATTACTGGAAAGTCTTCAAGGCAGCAGGTTTTTCTGTAGACGAATTTGAAGAGCCAAGAATTACCGAGGAGCGATATCATCTTGCAGAAAATGACCGAAAGCTTTTCAATTCCAAAACACGCCCCTATTCGGTAGTTTTTAAACTCCTGAAGGTTAAATAATTACATAGCAAACCATAAAATTCTATTACAGCAAGATATAAATAATTTTACTCCCACTAGAAATTATCTTTTTGTGTTTAATTACAATAGCAGTAATTATTGAATCCCTGCGTTAATAAGAATCGAGGAAGTAGGGAGTCGATCGATTTTAGATTTGGGATTTTTATTTCAATCCCAAATTCAAAATCTAAAATTAAATGACTCCTAACTCCTTCACTTTCCGTAGTAAACTCTGGCATTCCGATATCCTATATTTCGCAGATATTTATTCCATTCCTCAGCTTGGAATCGATCGGAGAAAGGCCCGACTGCTACGTGTGGGCCTCGGGGTTGCGTCCTTTCGAGGACTGCGCCAGATCGTCCTAAATCTTGACTAAATCGGGCTAGATTCTGCCTAATTTGTGCTGCGATCGCAGATAACTGTTCTTGAGTGGTGGGAATGGCGACATAATATCTAGAGACTTGCTTGGGAGGATTTATATTACTGCGATCGCCTACAAAGCTTCTATTCCCTGCCTCTATTTCCTGTCCGTTAGCAAAGCTGAGAATCCGGGCGCTATATATCCCTCGTGACTGTAACTCACTCACCCGTTGTTGGGCGTTAGATACTCTGTTAAAAACACCTGACTGAATTACATTCCTTCCTTGGTACTGGCGAATGTAAGCACTTGGTTCAATCTGACGGATGGCTTGTAGCGTCTGGAAATCACTACCATCTACGTATACTAAGTAGCGCTCAAAATTCTGATTATATTGACTAAACTGTGTGGGTTGGGGGGGCTGAAAGTTCTGCTCAACTGGATTATTTTGTAATGGTTGGGGGGGCTGAAAATTCTGTTCAACTGGATTATTTTGTAATGGTTGAGAGGGCTGAAAGTTCTGCTCCAATTGATTCTCTTGAACTGGTTGTAACTGCGGTGATGGCTGTTGACCAAAGGGAATTGGCGGTGGCGGTAAGGCTTCACCTGCTTGAGCCAGTAGCACGTTGTTGTGGATTTGTGCTTGTGCTGGGGTAGAGTCAGTAATCAGCACTAACCATCCTCCCACTAATAAAGGGAGAAGTCTGATAGTGAGCTTCCAACCCTCATAACTTCGGTACAGCATCTGAAATGGAATAAATTGATTTGGTAATCCTCTCAACATAGTAGTTAGAAAGTAGTCAAAGTATTTCTAAGCAATTTCCACTAGGAACTAATTAGTTCACCGTTGTAGCAACTACTATATAGCGTTAACGTAAAATTAGCTCATCCGCGTGGCAAAAAATATATCTGTAACTATTTTTACATAAGGTTAATGAGTAGCCCTGTCAAGGTTGTCGTTAGCATGTTGAAACCTTTGCTATGAAATTAAATTTGGTTTGATTATAGGCTTTGAGTCACCAACTAACACGAATGCGTTCCCATGCGAGACATGGGAACGCGGAAAATCTCAGCGCCGACTTACTTAACTCTATAGGACTTATATTATGTCCGCTTGATTGCTTATTAGACCCGAAGAACCCCACCCCGCTAAAGCTATGCTTTGTCTCCCCTCCCCGCAAGCGGGGAGGGGTTGGGGG